>JAJNBO010000102.1 GCA_021156245.1 Ramlibacter sp.
AGTTCAACCCGCGCGAATACCGGGTGATCGCCTCGCCCAAGGTCATCGAGCTGTTCCTCGACGAGGAAAGCCAGCACCTGGCGGGCCTGTCCGACTTCATCGGCAAGCCCATCTCGCTGCAGAGCGAGAACGCGATGGGCCAGGAACAGTACGACATCGTCCTGCTCTGAGGCGCTGCGGTGCAGCCGGTGCGCGAGGAGCGGGTGTTCCACGAGCGGCTGAAGGCGCTGGCGCCCACCGCCTGGCTGACGTGGACGCTGGTCGGCCTGAACGTGGCGGCCTGGCTCGCGATGGCCGGACTGGCGGTCGATGGGCCGCGGCCGGACACACGCACGCTGCTGGACTGGGGCGGCAATTCGTCCTACGAAGTCGTGGCGCGCGGGCAGTGGTGGCGGCTGCTCTCCGCAACCTTTCTCCATGTCGGACTGGTCCACCTGGCGATGAACATGCTGGGCCTGGCCTCCGCGGGGCCCTTCGTGGAGCGGCTGTACGGCCGGCGGCAGTTTGCGCTGATCTCTTTCGGCGCCGCGCTGGCCGGCAGCGCACTCAGCCTGCACTTCGCTGCGCAACGAGCCGTGTCCGTCGGCGCCTCCGGCGCCGTGTTCGGAGTGTTCGGCGCCATGCTGGCCGGCCTGCATGGCCATCGCAAGGACCTGCCGCGCCCGTTTCTCCGCCGCACCCTCGGCGGGCTGGGCGTCTTCGTCGCCTATTCGCTGCTGCAGGGATTCACCCGTGAGGGCGTCGACAACGCCGCGCACGTCGGTGGCCTGCTGGCGGGCGCGGGCCTGGCCTGGCTGCTGCCGCGCCGGCTGGATGCCGGGCACTATCGGGCCCGGTTTGCCGGGCGCGTGGCCATGGGCATCGTGTCGACCGCGGTGATCGTCGCCAGCCTGGCAGCAACCGCCGCGCCGGGCCGCGACCAGCGCGCGTATCTCTCGTCCCTCCAGTCGCTGCGGGAAGGCTTTGCCCTCGCCGACGCGGCGAACCGGGCGTTGCTGCGCGACCAGGAAGCGATGAAGAAGGGGACGATCACCGAGCTGGCGCTCGACGAGATGAGCCGCACGGTGCATGCCCCGATGTTCCGGCGGGCGCGCGAGACGCTGGAGCGGATTCGCCTGCCCGCGGACGACCCACGCGCCCGCCTCGCGGCCGACACGCTGCGCGCCACGCAACTGGTGGAGGAACTGCTCGGCATGCAGTCGGACATCGTCGACGGCAAGCCGGTGCCTGCGGATCCTGTCCGCTTCGAAGCCGCCCAGAAGGAAGTCCTCGAACTGAGCCGGCGCATGAAGGACGAGGTCGAACGACTGCAGAACCCCACCCCGAACCGCTGAGCTTGCCGCTGCAGCCCGTAAAATCAACGCTTTGCCCGCCGTTTCATGAAAATCTCCGTCATCGGCTCCGGTTATGTGGGCCTCGTCACCGGCGCCTGCCTCGCCGACACCGGCAACAACGTGCTGTGCATCGACAACGACGCGGGCAAGGTGGAGCGCCTGCGCGCGGGCGAGATCCCGATCCACGAGCCGGGCCTCGACACCGTCGTCGCGCGCGGCCTCGCTGCCGGCCGGCTGCGCTTCTCCACCGACTACCAGGAAGCGGTGGACCACGCCGCGGTGGTCTTCATCGCCGTCGGCACGCCCTCCGACGAGGATGGATCCGCCGACCTCACCCACGTGCTGAACGCGGCGCGCGAGCTGGGCCGCCGGATGCGGCGCGACACGCTGGTGGTGACCAAGTCCACCGTGCCGGTGGGCACCAGCGAGCGCGTCGGCCAGGCGCTGGACGAGGAACTGCGCGCGCGCGGCGTCCCGCACCGGGCCACCGTGGCGTCCAATCCCGAATTCCTGAAGGAAGGCGTGGCGGTCGAGGACTTCATGCGGCCGGACCGCATCGTGGTGGGCATCGACCCCGCGGACACGGCGGCGCGCGAGACCTTCCGCGAGCTGTACGCGCCCTTCAACCGCAACCAGGAGCGCATCTTCTTCATGGACGTGCGCTCGTCGGAGTTCACCAAGTACGCGTCCAACTGCATGCTGGCGGTGCGCATCTCCTTCATGAACGAGCTGGCCAACCTTGCCGACCGGCTGAACGTCGACATCGAGCACGTGCGCCGCGGCGTGGGCGCCGACCCGCGGATCGGTTCGCACTTCCTCTACGCAGGCGCCGGTTTCGGCGGCTCCTGCTTCCCCAAGGACCTGCGGGCGCTGATCCACACCTCGCACGAGGTGGGCGAGCCCGCCGAACTCATGCGGTCGGCGGAGAACGTCAACACGCGCCAGCGCCGCCTGCTCGCCGACAAGATCGTCCAGCACTTCGGCGGCAAATTGCAGGGCCGGACCATCGCGATCTGGGGGCTGGCGTTCAAGGCCAACACCGACGACGTGCGCGAGGCGTCCAGCCTGGCGATCATCGACGTGCTGCTGGAGGCCGGCGCCACCGTGCGGGCGTATGACCCCGCCGCGGCGGAGACGGCGGGGCGCGCCCTGCAAGGCCGCAAGGGCGTGACGTTCGCGCAGTCGGCGATGGATGCGGTGCAGGGCGCCGACGCCCTGGCGGTGGTCACGGAGTGGCTGGAATTCCGCAGTCCCGACTTCGACGTGCTGGCGCGCGTGCTCAAGGCAAAGGCGCTGTTCGACGGCCGCAACCTGTACGACCCCGTGGCCGTCCGCAAGGCGGGCCTCTCCTACGCGGGCATCGGGCGCAGCGGGGTCGGCGCGTGATCCTCGTCACCGGCGCGGCCGGCTTTATCGGCGCGGCGGTGGCGGAGGAACTGCTCGCCCGCGGCGAGTCCGTCCACGGCATCGACAACTTCAACGCCTACTACGACCCGCAGCTCAAGCGCGACCGCCTGGCGCGGGTGCAGTCGCACGCCAACGCGGGACGGTTCCAGTTCGAGGCGCTGGACCTCGGCGACGGCGAGGGCATGCGCAAGCTCTTCGCGCGCCAGCCGTTCACGGGCGTGGTGCATCTCGCCGCGCAGGCGGGCGTCCGCCACTCGTTCACGCACCCGCGCGACTACGTGGACAGCAACCTCGCCGGGTTCATGAACATCCTGGAATGCGTCCGCGCGCATCCGCCGGCGCACTGCGTGTACGCGTCCTCCAGCAGCGTCTACGGCGCCAACACCAAGATCCCGTTCGCCGAGGACGACCGCGTCGACCAGCCGGTCAGCCTGTATGCGGCGACCAAGCGCGCCAACGAGCTGATGGCGGACGTCTATGCGCGCCAGTTCGGGCTGCACCTGACCGGATTGCGGTTCTTCACCGTCTACGGGCCCTGGGGCCGGCCGGACATGGCGCCGATGAAGTTCACGAAGGCGATCCTCGCGGGCGAGGCCATCGACGTCTACAACCACGGCGACATGTCGCGCGACTTCACCTACATCGACGACATCGTGCGCGGAGTGCTGGCGGTCCTGGCCTTGCCGGCGCCCAAGGCCTCGGTGCCGCACAGGCTGTTCAACATCGGCAACAACAAGCCGGAGCGCCTGATGCGCTTCATCGACGTGCTGGAGCAGGCCATCGGCAAGCCGGCCGTGCGCAACATGCAGCCGATGCAGCCCGGCGACGTGCAGTCCACCGCGGCCGACGTGAGCCGCCTCGCCGCCGCGACCGGATGGTCGCCGAGCATCCCCATCGAGGTGGGCCTGCCGAGGATGGTGGAGTGGTACCGGCGCTATTTCAGCGCATGACGTCATCCCCGCGCAGGCGGGGATCCGGGGCTTTCAAGGCCGATGCCCTGGGTTCCCGCGTTCGCGGGAATGACGAATGGCTGCCTCGAACACTTCCTCCATCGCATCGCACATCGCCTCCAGCGTGCAATGCTCCAGCGCGAAGGCGCGGGCATTGCGGCCCAGGCGCTCGCGCAGGGCGGCGTCGTCCATCAAGCGGGCCAGCGCGGCCGCGAGCGCCGCGGGATCCTGCGGCGGAACGATGAGGGCAGTCTCGCCGTCGCTCGCGATCTCCCCGATCGCCCCGACCAGCGTCGTGACGCAAGGAAGGCCGACCATCATGGCCTGCATCAAGGCCTGCGGGACGCCTTCGTTGGCATACGAGGGCAGGGCGAAGAGGTCCATCGCCGGGAACCAGCGCTCCGGCTTCGCGTCATGCCCGGTGAAGTGCACGACGGACGCCAGGCCCGCGGCCTGCACTTGCGCCTCGACGGGCGGCCGCGCCGGTCCGTCGCCGACGATCAGCAGTTGCACGTCGCGTCCCTGCGCCCGCAGTTGCGCGAAAGCGTCCACCAGGAAGCGATGGCCTTTCCAGCTGCGCAAGGTGGCCACGATGCCGATGGTGAAGACGGGCGCCAGCCCCAGCGCGGCGCGCGCCGCCACCGGCTCGCCGGGCATGAAGCGCGCCGGGTCGATGCCGGTGGGCACCGAGCGGATCGGCACGTCGCGGAAGCCGTTCCGGTGCACCAATTCCTCGCGCAGCTTCTCGCCGGTGGTCACCAGCGCGGCCGAGGCGCGGTTGTAGAGCCACCGCGTCGCGGCGTTGCCGGACACCGGCGCCGAGATGTGGCGGGTGCGCACCAGCGGAACGGCGCGGCCCGGCATCGCGTTGGACAGGGCCACCATCCAGCTGTCGGTGGAGCTGTGGGTGTTGACCACGTCGTAGCGTTCGCGCCGGAGCAGCGCGCGCATCGCGAGGAGGCCGCGCAAGCTCTTGCGGCCGATCGGCACGTCGTGCGTGCGGAACCCGAGCGCCGCGGCCTCCTGGTGGATGCGGGCGGAGGCGGGCGCGGCGAGCTCCAGTTCGTGGCCGCGGCTGCGCAGCCCCTGCATCTCGGACAGGATGCGCAGCTCCTGGCCGCCCCAGCCGGCGGACGCTTCGGTATGGAGGATCTTCATGCGGATGCAGGCGCGCGCATGAGGCGCGCATAGAGGGCGAGGTACTCGTCGGTCATGCGTTCCAGGCTGTATGGCTCGATCGCGCGGCGGGCTTCGACGCCCATGGCACGTGCGCGTTCGGCCTGCAGCAGGTCGGCCATGGCCGCGGCCAGCGCCGCGTCGTCGAACGCGTCGACGACATGGCCGGACGCGGGCGACAGGAGCTCTGCCACCCCGCAGCCGGTGGTGGTGATCGCCGGCAGGCCGCATGCCATGGCTTCGAGCACGGCGTTGGATTGCGGGTCGTAGAGGGTCGGCAGCACGAAGGCGTCGGCGGCCTGGTAGTAGGCGAGCACGTCCTGCTGCGGGCCGGTGAAGCGCACGGCCTGGGCGATGCCGAGCGCCTGCGCGAGCTGCTCGTAGCGGGCGCGGCGCTTGTCGTGCCCCACGACCACCAGCAAAGCGCGCTCCTGCAGGCCCGCGCGGGCGAAGGCCCGCAGCGCGGCGGCGACGCCCTTGCGCTCGAAGCCGGAGCCGACGAAGAGGAACACCGTCTTGCCGTCCGGCCAGCCCAGGCGCGAGCGTGCATCGCTGCGTTCCTGCGGCGCCGGCGGCCGGAAGCGCTGCAGGTCGATGCCGTTGCGGATCACCGTGAGCTTGTCCGCGGGCACGCCGTAGATGCGCGCGATCTCGTCGCGCACCATGTCCGAATTGCAGACCACGGCCCGCAGCGCCGGGTGCGCGAACATTTCGCGTTCGGCCCGCAGGATGGCGCGGTGCTGCAGGCTGATGGTGTCGCCGAGGTTGCGCCAGAAGCCGTGCTGGCGCCGGCGGATCGCCAGCCACTGGCGATGGACGCCATCGCCGGCGCGGTACAGCGGCAGGCCGGGGATGCGCTCGTGCGACTGCACCAGGTCGAAGCGTTCGCGGGCCACGGCCTCGCGCACGGCGCGGCCGAACGACTGGTCGCGCCAGCGCCGCCCGACGTGGAAGGTGTCGAGCTCGATGCAGCGCACGGCCGGCGGCAGGCCGGTATCGCCTTTCGGCCACTGCCGCGCGATGAGGGTCAGCTCGACGCCGCGGGCCGACAGGGCGGAGGCGATGCGCTGCACGAAGCGCTCCGCGCCGCCGGCCGCGTTCCAGCTGCCGCGGACGAGGGCGATGCGGGGCGGGTCTTCAGCGCGGGACATGCCGGTCCATCGCGTCGTCCAGGGCCGCGATCACCTGCGCCGGAGGCAGCGTCACGAGGCAGTCGGAGCGCTTGCTGCCACCGCAGCCGTCGATGCGGCAGGGCCGGCAGGGATGCACTTGCGAGGCGACGACGCGCAGTTTGTCGCTCCACGGCCCCCATTCACGGTCTTCGCTCGGGCCGAACAGCGCGGCCCCGGGCGTGCCGAGCGCCGCCGCCATGTGCATGGGCACGGAGTCGACGCCGAAGAACAGCGCGGCCCGTTCGATCACGGCGCCCAGTTCCTCCAGCGACAGCTGGCCGCGCAGGTCGATGCAGCGGGTGCGCGTCTGCTGCAGGATCGCATCGCACAGCTGCGTCTCGCGCGCATCGGGCGCGGCGGTGAGCACGATGGCCAGCCCGCGGTCCGCGATGTGGTCGATGACGCGCGCATTGCCCTCGGGCGTCCAGGCCTTGAACATCCAGCGCGAGCCCGGATGCACCAGCGCGTACCGCTCCCCCTGCCAGCCGGCCTGCCGCAGCTTGGCCAGCACGCTATCGCGCGCGGCGTCGGGCACGGACAGCGACGGCGCGCGTTCCTCCGGCGCAGGGTGGATGCCGAGCCGGCGCAGCAGGTCGAGGTGCCGCTCCACCGTGGCGCGTGGCACGCCGAAAGGCACCGGCTGCGCCGCCAGGTGCGTGAAGGCGCGGTTCCACCACCACTGTCCCGTCGGCCGCACGAAGGCGACGGACCAGCGCGGCCGGAGCGCCTTGGCGAGCCACGCACCGCGCGGATGGTCTGTGAGGTGCACCACCAGGTCGTACCGCCTCTCGCGCATGGCGCTCAGCAGCGCTCGCTCGACACCGAGCCGCTCCTGCCAGGTCCCCTTGCGCCCGCGCGGCTGCAGGTGCAGCTGCGACAGGGCAGGATGGCCGCGCAGCATGGCGGCGGTGTCGGCATAGACCAGCGCATCGACCTCGGCGTGCGGCAAGGCGTTCTTGAGCACCGACAGCACCGGGCTGGACAGGAGCACGTCGCCGTGGTGGCGCAGCTTGATCACCAGCGCCCGCCGGACCTGCGCCGGGTCGATGGCGTCCGCAGGCTGCGCGAAAGCCGTCATGCCCGGGCGCCGGACTGCAGCATCGACAGCCGCGAATACAGGCCGCCCTGGGCCAGCAGCTCCGCGTGCGTGCCGGACTCGATGACGCGGCCTTGTTCCAGCACCACGATGCGGTCCGCGTGTTCGACGGTGGAGAGCCGGTGGGCGATGATCAGCGTGGTGCGTCCCGCCATCAGGCGCTGCAGCGCCTCCTGCACGAGCCGCTCCGACATGGTGTCCAGCGCGGAGGTGGCCTCGTCGAGGATCAGGATCGGCGCGTCCTTGTAGAGCGCCCGGGCGATCGCCAGGCGCTGGCGCTGGCCGCCGGAGAGCTCCGCCGCGTTGTGGCCCGCGACCGTGTCCAGGCCCTGCGGCAGCGACGCGACGAGCTCCTGCAGGTTGGCCGCTTCGATGGAACGCTCCAGCCGATCGCGATCCGGCGGATTTTCCAGAGCGATGTTGGCGGCGAGCGTGTCGTTGAACATCACGACGTCCTGGCTGACCAGCGCGAATTGCGAGCGCAGCGCGTCCAGCTTCCATTCGGCGACGTCCACGCCGTCCAGCACCACCTGGCCTGCATCCGGCAGCACGAACCGCGGCAACAGGTTCGCCAGCGTGCTCTTGCCGGAGCCGGACGGGCCGACCAGCGCCACCACCTGGCC
>JAJNBO010000103.1 GCA_021156245.1 Ramlibacter sp.
GCCGAGCTCGTGGCCGCGCATCATGATCTCGCCGCCGTACACGGTGGCGCAGCGGATCGCCTCGGCCGGCGTGAAGCCCAGGTACTTGACGAAGAACTCCAGGTCGCGGGCGTTCTGCGTGTGCGGCGTGAAGGCGAAGCCGTAGTCGCCGCCGAACAGGATGCGCACGCCGCGCTTGTGCATGGCCTTGAGCGACTCCAGCGCCGTGTCCCACTCGCGCTGGTAGCCCATCTCCACGGCCTTGGCGTGCGTGATGCCGTAGGGCTCGGCCTCGTGCAGCATCGCGTACAGGATGGCGATGCCGGGTGCGACGAACACGCGGCTCTTCGCCGCCTCCAGCATGTCCAGCGTCTCCTCGTCGGTGTAGCTGGCGTGGTAGATCACGTCGATGCCGTGGCGCAGCGCCTGCTTCACGGAGGCAGCCGAGCGCGCATGGGCGGTGCCGCGCTTGCCGCGCACCCGCACTTCGTCCATCGCCGCGGCCACTTCGGCATCGCTCATCCAGGTGGTCTCCGCAGGCGAGTCCGGCGTGAAGTTGTCGCCCGAGAGATTCAGCTTGATGGAGTCGACCCCGTACTTCAGGAACATCCGCACGGCCTTGCGCATCTCGTCCGCGCTGTTCACGTTGACGCCGAAGCTGAACTCGGGGAAGGGCAGGTCGCCTCGAGATAGCGCTTGGCCACCTTGGCGCACCAGAGCACGTGCTCTTCCAGCGGCATGGTCTGGATGGCGGACAGGGTGGCGGCGTCGTTCCAGGAGAAGTGCGTGTGGGCCTCGCACATGCCCGGCATCAGCGTCGCGCCCGCGCCGTCGATCACGGTCGCCGCGCCACCGCTGACCGAGCCGCCCGAGCGGCTGATGCGCTTGATGCGTTTGCCCTCCACCAGCACGCTGCCGAGGAAGGGAGAGGCATTGGTGTTGCCTTCGAGGATGCGGACGTTGGTGAACAGCGTGCTTTCCATCATCGTCTCCTCAGGCCGCCCAGCGGGTCATTTCGGTGCGCGCATCACGACGCAGCGGCGGGGCGCGATGGAACGCGCCATCTTTCATCACGGCCAGGATGCGTCGCTTGTCCTGCAACACTGCGATGTCCTCCAGCGGGTCGCCGTCCACCAGCAGGATGTCGGCCAGGTAGCCTTCGCGGATCTCGCCGATCTGGCCCTTGCCCATGCGCATCATGGGCGCACCCCACGCGGTTGCCGACAACAGCGCCTCCAGGTTCGACATGCCCACCAGCTTGACGAAGTTCTCCAGGTCCTTGGCGTTGGTGCCGTGCGGCGTCCAGGCGAAGCCGTAGTCCCCGCCCGGCAGGATGCGCACGTCGCGCCGGCGCAGCGCCTTCATCGTCTCGATGGCAGCTTCGAGCTCGCGGAAGTAGCCCATGCCGCGCGCCGCGGCCGGCGTGATGCCGTACTCGCTGGCGTGGTGGCAGGTGTTGATCAGCCAGGCGAGCCCCGGGGCGATGAAGTGCTCCTTCTTGTGCTCCTCCAGCATGTCCAGCGCCTCCTCGTCGGCGAAGCTGGCGTGGTAGATCACCTCGATGCCATGGCGCACGCAACGCTTGATGGACTTGGTGGAGCGCGCATGCGCCGCGACCCGCTTGCCCCAGTTCTTCGCCTCGTCGACGCAGGTGGCGATCTCCTCCTCGGTGAACTGCGAGCCCTCGCTCGGGAAGCCGGTGATCGACTCCCCGGACAGATTGATCTTCAGCGAGTCGACGCCGTACTTGGCGAACATGCGCACGCAGCGCCGCATCTCCTCGGCGCCGCTGACCACGGCGCCGAAGGCGAATTCCTGCTGCGGCAGGTGCGGCTGCGTGGTGTCGCCCAGGCCGCCCGGCACGGTGATCTCCTGGCTGGCCGCCAGGTAGCGCGGGCCGATGATGGTGCCGTCGTTGATGGCGTTGCGGATCACCACGTCCAGCCTGGGCTTGGCGGTGGCGGCGCCGACGCAGGACGTCCAGCCCATGTCGAGATAGGTCTTCGCGACCTGCGCGCACCAGAGGATGTGCTCCTCCGGCGGCATGCGCTGGATCGAGTCCAGGCTGGGCTGGTTGTTCCAGGCGAAATGGGTGTGCGCCTCCACCATGCCGGGCATCAGGAAGGCGCCGGCCGCATCCACCATCGTCACGCCGCCGATCGCGGCAGGCCGCGCGCCCGTGTTGGACCTGGTGACGCGGGTGATGCGCTTGCCCTGCACCAGCACCTCGCCGCGGTAAGGCAGGTCGCCGGATCCGTCGAAGATGCGCGCATTGGTGAACAGCACGTCGGCCATGTCTTGGTTCCTCGGATTCAGCGTTGGGCGGGCAGGAACCCGCGCAGCTCGCGTCCGCAGTCTTCCGGGCGCTCGATGGGGGTCCAGTGGCCGCAGCGGTGCAGAATGACGGTGCGTACGCCCCTGGCGTTGGAGAGGCGCTCGGCCATGCCGCGCACGGCTTGCGGCGGCGCGACCACGTCCTCGTCGCCCGTCACCAGCAGCACCGGCGCCTCGATGCGCTCGACGGCGGCGGGCGTGCAGGCGGCCAGCGCCTCGCAGTTGCGCGCATAGCCTTCGGGGTCCTGCCGCATCAGGCTTTCGCGCACGAAGGCGACGGAGACCGGCAGGCGCTCGCGCGTGTCGGCGGAGAGGGAGGCGTTGACCAGCGCCAGCGCGATGTCGTGCATCCCGCGCGCGCCTTCGCTGCGCGCCTTCTCGCCGCGCGCGCGGATGTTGGCGCGCGCCGTCTCGGGCGGGGCGATCAGCGGGCCGAACAGCGCCAGGCTGCGCACCAGCCGCGGCTGCGCGACGGCGAGGTGCTGCGCGACGATGGTCCCCATGGAGTGGCCGAGAACGTGGGCGCGGGTCACGTCGAGGCGGGCACAGATGGCAGCGACGGCCTCAGCCATCTTCTCGATGGTGAGGGGGCCGGCCGCACCGGCCGATCGCCCGCTGCCCGCGAGGTCCGGCCGGATGACGCGGTGGCCGGCCAGTGCCGGCATCAGCGCAGACCAGGTGTTCGAGGTGCCGCCCAGCCCGTGCAGGCACACGACGGCTTCGCCTTCGCCCTCGTCTTCGACGACGAGCCTGTCGATCACGTGGATGGGCACCCTGTCTCCTCCATCGCCTCTGACTTCGGGCCTTGCGAAGCAGGCGATAGTGAGACACCATCACCATAATGAGACACGCGTCTCAAATCCGCCGGGGCATCGTACGCTCAAGTCCTGCCAGTCGGCAACCGGCAAAATGGCGTCGCGACCTACGGAGTTACCCTTGCCCCGGCCGAAACTGAAGCCCACCGAAGCACCCCCACCGCCGAGCAGCGGCGTCCGCGCCTCCACTTTCAAGTTGTTGCTGGACACGGCCATGGACATGATCCAGGAGGACGGCCACATCCCTTCCATCGCCGAAGTCGCCACGCGCGCGAGCGTGTCGCGGGCGACGGCGTACCGCTACTTCCCGAGCCGCAGTGCGTTGATCACCAGCGTGGTGGATGCGTCGCTCGGACCCGTGCGGCAGCTCGCCGAAGACGACCTCGGTGGCCGCGAGCGCGTGCACGGCGTCTTCAGGAAGACCTTCCCGCGCTTCCGGCAGTACGAGCCCCAGTTGCGTGCCGCCGCGCAATTGGCGCTCGAACAGTGGGCGCTGCAGCGCGCCGGCTTGCTGGAGGAGGAACCGTATCGGCGTGGCCACCGCGTGAACATCCTGGCACACGCGCTGGCGCCGATGAAGACGGATCTTTCACCAGCGGTGCGCGAGAGGCTGCACCGCGCGCTGTCGGTGCTCTATGGCATCGAGTCGTACACGATCCTGCGCGACATGTGGGAGCTGGGCGACCGCGAGCTGGAGAAGACGATCCTGTGGATGGTGGATGCGATGATCGATGCGAGCTTGCGGGAGGGGAAGAGATAGCCGTCATTCCCGCGAAGGCGGGAATCCAGGGCTTCCAGGCACCCGAATTCGGGAGCCCTGGGTCCCCGCCTTCGCGGGGATGACGGACTCTACGAAAACGAAACCCCGATCGACCCCAGCGGCCCGAAGTCCGCATGGATCACATCTCCCGCCGCCACGTTCACTGGCCGCGTGAACGAGCCCGCCAGCAGGATGTGCCCCGCCTCCAGCATGATGTCGTGGCGCGCCAGCCGGTTGGCCAGCCACACGATGCCCATCGCCGGATGGCCCATGATCGCCGCGGACACGCCGGACTCTTCGATGACGCCGTTCTTCGACAGAGTCGCCGCGCACCAGCGCAAGTCCACGTCCATCGGGCGCACCACGCGGCCGCCGGTGATCATGCCGCCCGCCGCCGCGTTGTCGGCGATGGTGTCGACGATCGCGCGCGGCACCTCGGTGCGGTAGTCGATGATCTCCAGCGCCGGCGTCACGTACGCGGTGGCGTCGAGCACGTCGTACATCGTCACGTTCCTGCCGCCGATGCGCTTGCCCAGCACGAAGGCGAGTTCGACCTCGATGCGCGGGTTCGTGAACTTCGACGCCGGGATGCGCACGCCGTCGGCATACGTCATGTCGTCCAGCAGCACGCCGTAATCGGGCTCCGTCATCTTGGACGCCATCTGCATGGCGCGCGAGGTCAGGCCGATCTTGTGGCCCACGATGCGGGCGCCCGCCTGCACCTTCCGCTCCGCCCACAGCTGCTGCACTGCGTAGGCATCCTCGATCTCCATCGCCGGCCAGGTCTTGCTGACCTGCGGAATGAGCTTGACGTTGTTGCCTGCTTCGAACAGGGCGTCGGCGGCCTCCTGCCGCTCGGTCTGGCTGATCATGTCTTGTCGTCTCCGGTTGTCGGTGCGCGGTCCAGCACCACCAGCGGCGGCCGGGGACCTGCGTTCTTGGCCGTGATCGGCGGGGGAGGCAAGGCCGCCTCGCCGGGCGTGACCACGAAGGTGTGTTCCAGCGAGTACCAGCGCCCTTGCACGCCGGCGTCCGGCGCGGGTTCGTTCTCGTGGAGGAGGTACTGGCCGACCAGTGCCTGCGTGACGCCAAACTGCACGTCGGTTTCCAGGTGTGGATCGTCGCTGGAGTAGAGCTGCGAGAACTGCGTCTTGTAGCCGGCCTTGTGGACCAGGAAGTGGATGTGCGCCGGCCGCATGTTGTGGCGGCCTTGCGCGCGGATCATCGCGCCCACCGGCCCGTTCACGGGAATCGGGTAGCCGGACGGCTTGACCGTGCGAAAGCGGATGCGGCCCTGCGCATCCGTCGTGAACTTGCCCCGAAGGTTCATGTCGGCCTGCTGCGGGTCCTGGTTCTCGTAATAGCCTTCGCCAGAGGCTTGCCAGACGTCGACCTCGGCATCGGGCACGGGATGGCCTTGTTCGTCCTTCACCCACGCCGTGACGAACACGGGTTCGCCTGGCGTCGGCGATCGGACGATCGATCCGCCATCCGGCGTGACCGGCGAGCCCTGGCGCCAGAACGGACCCATCAGGTTGGCGGTGGTTTCACCGTTGGCGCCATTGTTCAACAGGCAGACCAGCGCCGACACGCCCAGCGAGCCCGCGCCCAGCACCACCTCGTTGTGCGACGGGGTGGTCATCTGGCCAGCCTTGGCGATCAGCCCGCAGACCTGGCGGAACTCGGCTTCGGTGAGCTCCGTATCGCGCACGAAGTCGTGCAGGTGCTGCACGGCGGAGTGCAGGATGCGCCGCAGCCGCGCGTCCGGCGTGCGGCCGACTTCCGCGAGCACGGCGCGCGTGAGGTCGGCTTGGGTGCGGATGGTCATGGGCTGTTCACTTGCCGATGCAGAAGCGGCTGAAGATCACGCCGAGCAGGTCGTCGGCGCTGAACTCGCCGGTGATCTCGCTCAGTGCATTCTGCGCGAGGCGCAGTTCTTCGGCGAGCAGGTCGAGCACCTGGGCGCCCTGGGCGATGTGCGCCGCAGCCTCCATCAGGTGACCGTCGACGCGGCGCAGCGCGTGCAGGTGGCGCTCGCGCGCGATGAACACGCCTTCGGGCGCGGCTTGCCAGCCGGCGATTTCGAGGAGCTTGTGGCGGAGCTGGTCGAGGCCGGCTCCGGTCTTTGCACTCAACGTCATTCCCGCGAAGGCGGGAACCCAGGGCTCCCTCTTTTCTTGGAAGCCCTGGGTCCCCGCCTGCGCGGGGATGACGGCATCCGCCTTGTTCCAGACGTCCACGACCGGCACAGCACTCGGTAACTTGGCCGAGATCGCGTGGTCCGCCGCGCGGTACTCCTCCGAATCCGCCCGCGTCAGGTCATGCAGGAACACCACCGCATCCGCCTTCTCGATCTGCCCCCACGCGCGCTCGATGCCGATCTGCTCCACCGTGTCCGCGCCTTCGCGCAGCCCCGCGGTGTCCACCACGTGCAGCGGCACGCCTTCGATCTGGATGGTCTGGCGGACGATGTCGCGCGTGGTGCCGGGGATCGGCGTGACGATCGCCAGCTCCGCGCCGGCCAGCGCATTCAGCAGCGAGCTCTTGCCGGCGTTCGGCTGGCCGGCGATGACGACGTTGATGCCTTCGCGCAGCAGCGCACCCTGGTGCGCGCGCTGCATCACGCGGGCGAGATTCGCCTGCAGGCGCTCCAGTTGTCCGGCCGCGTCCGCCTTCTGCAGGAAGTCGATCTCCTCTTCCGGAAAGTCGAGGGTCGCCTCCACCAGCATGCGCAGGTGGACCAGCGCATCGCGCAGCGCATGGATCTCGCGCGAGAACTCGCCGGCCAGCGAGCGCGTGGCGCTGCGCGCCGCCGCTTCCGTGCTGGCGTCGATGAGGTCCGCAATCGCCTCGGCCTGCGCGAGATCCAGCTTGCCGTTCAGGAACGCGCGCTGCGTGAACTCCCCGGGTTCGGCGACGCGCAGCGACATCGCGACGCCGGCTTCGAGGCAGCGCGCCAGCAGCAGCTGCAGGACGACCGGCCCGCCGTGCGCCTGCAGCTCCAGCACGTCCTCGCCCGTGTACGAGTTCGGCGCGGGGAAGTGGATCGCCAGGCCCTGGTCGATGGCGCTGCCATCCGCGGCGCGGAGCGGAAGGTAAGTCGCTTCGCGCGGCTTCAGCGCGCGTCCGCAGACCGCATCGATGATGGTCTGCACGCTCCTGGCCGACACCCGCACGATGCCCACCGCACCGCGCCCGGGCGCGGTGGCGATGGCGGCGATGGGCTGGTCGAGGCGGGCGAGCATGCGCCGATTGTCGCGCGGGTCAGATCTCCCGCTCCTTGAACAGGAAGTACCAGCCCTTGACGGTGCGGTACAGGAACCACAGCGACAGCAGCAGGAACAGGCAGAAGAACAGGTAGCCGACGAATGCCGTGAAGACGATGCCGACGGTGGAGTCGCTGAACAGGTGGACCATGCCGCCCACGACGGCGAGCGCGATGCCTCCGACCAGCAGCGTCACGGCCAGCACGATCCAGAAGGTGCGGACCTGCCAGCGGAAGTGCGAGTGCAAGTACGTTCCGCGCGCCTGGCCGATGCAGGCGTAGGCCGCGATCAATCCGAAGATGGCCGTGATGCCGGTGGGCAGCACGTACATCAGGTAGATGAAGTGCGCCATGACCGTGAGGTTGTCGCTGCGGGAGGGGACGGCGCCTTCCAGGGTGGAGGTGGATTCCATGGAGGAGATTCTCGGGGAGGAGGGACAAAAGAAAAAGCGGCCGGGTGGCCGCTTTCCTTTCAAGCCCTGGGTCCCCGCCTCCGCGGGGATGACGGACAGGAGACCCGGATGACGAAGGACTACTTGAACTTCGGCAGGTTGAACTCCGGCGGCACGCCCATGCGCACGTTGATCAGCCATTGCTGCGCGATCGACAGCACGTTGTTGGTGATCCAGTACAGCACCAGGCCGGCGGGGAAGAAGAAGAACATCACGCTGAAGATGAGAGGCATGAACCACATCATCTTGGCCTGCATCGGGTCCGGCGGCACCGGGTTCAGCGCCGTCTGCAGCAGGGTGGTCAGCGTCATGATCGCCGGCAGGATGAAGTACGGGTCCGGTGTCGACAGGTCGCGGATCCACAGGATCCACGGCGCATTGCGCATCTCCACCGACGACAGCAGCACCCAGTACAGCGCGATGAACACGGGGATCTGCACCATGATGGGCAGGCAGCCGCCCAGCGGGTTGACCTTCTCCTCCCGGTAGATGCGCATCATCTCCTGCTGCATCTGCTGCGGGTTGTCCTTGTAGCGCTCCCGCATGGCCATGACCTTCGGGTTGATGGCCTTCATCTTGGCC
>JAJNBO010000104.1 GCA_021156245.1 Ramlibacter sp.
ACCTTGGCGCCGCCATTCACGGCGCCGAGCACGTTCTCCGCCGGGACTTCGACGTTCTGGAACACCAGTTCGCCGGTGTGGCTGCCGCGCATGCCGAGCTTGTCCAGCTTCTGCGCGATGGAGAAGCCCTTCATGGTCTTCTCGATCAGGAAAGCGGTGACACCGCGCGCACCGAGTTCGGGCTCCGTCTTGGCGTACACCACCAGCGTGTCGGCATCCGGCCCGTTGGTGATCCAGAACTTGCTGCCGTTCAGGACGTAGTAGCCGCCCTTGTCCTCGGCCTTCAGCTTCATGGAGATCACGTCGCTGCCCGCGCCCGCTTCGCTCATGGCCAGCGCGCCGACGTGCTCGCCGGAGATCAGTTTGGGCAGGTACTTCTTCTTCTGCGCCTCGCTGCCATTGCGCTTGATCTGGTTGACGCACAGGTTGCTGTGCGCCCCGTAGGACAGGCCCACCGCGGCGGAGGCGCGCGAGAGCTCCTCGATGGCGATCATGTGCGCGAGATAGCCCATGTTGGCGCCGCCGTATTCCTCCGGCACCGTGATGCCGAGCACGCCGAGGTCGCCCATCTTGCGCCACAGGTCCATCGGGAACTGGTCGGTGCGGTCGATCTCCGCCGCGCGCGGCGCGATCTCGGACTGCGCGAACGCCCGCACGGTGTCGCGCAGCGCCTCCAGGTCTTCGCCGAGGCCGAAGTTCAGGCCGGGTAGCTGCATGGTGTCTCCTTGTCTGTCTGCTAGTGCTTGATGTTGTCGCGGCCGGTGATCGTCATCATGGTGGCGTTCATCGTGGCGATCAGCTTTTCCCGCCCTTCGTCGTTGGCATAGGCGCGCCCTTCGACCACGGTGATGGTGCGCCCCGGCTTGAGCACCGCCCCTTCGAGGCGGAAGCGCTGGCCCTTCGCGGGCGCGAGCAGGTTGATCTTGAATTCGATCGTCAGCACGCCCGCGTCCGCCGGCATCAGCGTGGCCGCCGCGTAGCCGCAGGCCGAGTCGAGCGCCGTCGCCACCATGCCGGCGTGCAGGAAGCCGTGCTGCTGCGTGAGCCCCGGTTGCCAGGCCATCTCGATCACGGCCCGGCCGGGTGCCACCTCGCCGAGGGTCGCGCCGATGGTGTGCATGGCGCCCTGCTTGGCGAAACTGGCGCGCACGCGCTCGGCGAAGGCGGGGTCCTGCGGTTCGAAGCGCGTCGCGTCCATGGCCTGTCCTTGGTTGACGTTTACGTAAACGTCAATTATGCCCTCACCTTTTCCTTGTCGACGCGCGCCAGCAGGGCCCGGGCTTCCTTCTCGTGGGTGCGCACCTCGTCCAGGTTGGCCTGCAGTTCCGCCATCTGCTCCTCCAGCTGCTGCCGGTGCTGCGCCAGGATCGTCAGGAACTTGCGCAGCTGCGGGCCGGTGTCCCGCGGGCTGTCGTACATGTCGATGATGTCCTTGGCCTCGGTGAGCGAGAGTCCCAGCCGCTTGGCCCGCAGCGTCAGCTTCAGCCGCGTGCGGTCGCGCGGGCTGTAGATGCGGTTGCGCCCGCCCGGCCCGGTGCGTTCCGGCCGCAGCAGCCCCATGTCCTCGTAGAAGCGGATGGCGCGTGTCGTGAGGTCGAACTCGCGGGCCAGGTCGCTGATGGTGTAAGTGGTCTGGAGGTGCGGAGCAGCCATGGTGACGCAGGGGGAAAGCGCGGGCCGGCGGCCCTGCCTACAATGGGCGATTACATCTGACGTTTACGTCAACGTCAACTTGTCGCCCATGAACCTCCTGGAACAAGAACTGCAGTACCCGCTGGGCGATACGCTTCCCGCGCCGGGAACCACCATCGAACTCGCGCCGGGGGTCCGCTGGATCCGGATGGCATTGCCCTTCGCCCTGGACCACATCAACCTCTGGCTGCTGCGCGACCGGCTGGAAGGCCGTGAAGGCTGGACGGTGGTCGACTGCTGCATCACCCGCGACGAGGCCAAGGCGCAGTGGGAGCAGGTGTTCGCCAACGAGCTGCAGGGCCTGCCGATCCTGCGCGTGATCGTGACGCACATGCACCCCGACCACATCGGTCTGGCGCACTGGCTCTGCGAACGCTGGAGCACGCCCGAGCACGAGTGCCGGCTGTGGATCAGCGCCACGGACTACCACTCGGCGCTGATCGCTTCGCAGCGCACCACCAGCTTCGGCGGCGAAGGCACGGCGCGCTTCTTCGCCTCGCACGGGCTCCTGGATCCGGAGTCGCTGGAGAAGATCCGGGGCCGCTCCAGTTACTACAGCGGGATGGTTCCGGCCTTGCCGCCGCGGTTTCGCCGCATGCAGGACGGCGACTTGGTGACCATCGGCGGCCATGGCTGGCGCTGCATCAGCGGGTTCGGCCACGCCCCCGAACACATCGCGCTGTACTGCGACGACCTGCACGTGATGATCAGCGGCGACATGATGCTGCCCCGCATCTCCACCAACGTGAGCGTGTACGAGCTCGAGCCGGAGGCGAACTCGCTGGCGCAGTTCCTCGATTCCATCGACAAGTTCGCCCCGCTGCCGGAGGACACCCTCGTGCTGCCGTCGCACGGCAAGCCGTTCCGCGGCCTGCATGCGCGCATCCGCCAGCTGCACGATCACCACCGGGATCGACTGGCCGAGGTGATGGAGGCCGCGCACGCGCGGCCGGTCTCGGCGCACGACGTGCTGCCGGTGCTGTTCAAGCGCAAGCTCGATCTGCACCAGACGACGTTTGCGATGGGCGAGTCGATCGCCCACCTGCATGCGCTGTGGCACGGCGGCAAGCTGCGCCGCGCGCGGGACGCGGAAGGCGTCTGGCGCTTCGCGCCGGCGTGATCACCAGGCGGGGATCGCCTCGTCCTTCAGCCTGGTGCGCAGCTCGGAGTAGTTCGGCACGACGGTGCGCACCGTCTCCCAGAACCGCGGGCTGTGGTCCATCACCCGCAGGTGGCTCAATTCGTGGGCCACGACGTAGTCGATCACCGGCAGGCCGAAATGCACCAGGCGCCAGTTCAGCCGGATGGAGCCGTCGCTGTGCGCCGTGCCCCACAGCGTGCCGGCGCTGGACAGCGTCAGCTTGCGCCATTGCACCTTGAGCTGCGGCGCATAGTGATCCAGGCGCTCGGCGAACAGCCGCTTGGCTTGCCGCATCAGCCACGCCTGCACGGCGTCGCGGATCTGCGAGGGTTGCGCGGTCTGCGGCAGGCCGAGGTGCAGCGTCAGGCGCGGCACGCCGGGCAAGGCCTCTCCATCGGTATTCAGCACGCCGGCGGCGTCGTTGCGCGGGTCGAGCACCACGATGACCGTCTCACCCAGATACGGAAACGTGGCGCCGTCCTTCCATTCGATGCGCGCTGCTTCCAGCCTGTCCTGCCGCTCGCGCGCCGCTTCCAGCTTGCTGACGATCCAGCGGCTCTTCTCGCGCACCGCGCGGTCCACCTCGCCCAGCGTCACCCAGCGGGGCGCGCTGACCACCAGTCCTTCGGGACCGACGGCGAAGCCGATGTTCTTGCGCTTGGCGCGCCGGAATTCGTAGGCGACCAGGACCGCCCCGAGCAGCACCTCGCGGTTGGCGTCGGGATGGCGGAAGGCCTGGGGGAAAAGGACCTGCTCGAACGGCTCGCCGGGCGAGGAGATCAGTTCGGCGGTCGGAACCTGCGGGGGCGCCTTCGGCTTCGGCGTGGGTTTCGGCTCGTCGAACAGGTCGAGGAGGAGCTGAAACGGAGACTGCATGGGCCGCGATTTTAAGGGCGGCGGCCGTCGTCACGCCAGCGGTTTACTGCGGCGCGGCCTCGCGCGCGGAATCCTTGGCATACGCTTCGGGGTCGAGGCGACGCATCTCGCCCTCAATCCAGGCCTCCACCTCGCGCATCATTTCGTCGGGCGCCCGGCCTTCGCTCGGAATCGGCTTGCCGATGGACACGTCCACGATGCCGGCGCGCTTGATGAACGCCTTGCGCGGCCAGCACTTGGCGGAGCTCACCGCGATGGGGATCACCGGCGCGCCCGTCGCCACCGCCAGCCGCGTGCCGCCCGACTTGTACACGCCCTGCTCGCCCCGCGGGATGCGGGTGCCTTCGGGGAACATGATCACCCAGATGCCCTGTGCCAGCAGCCGCTTGCCCTGCTCCACCACCTTGTTGAAGGCTTGGGCGCGCTGGCTGCGGTCGATGTGGATCATGTCCATGCGGCCCATCGCCCAGCCGAAGAAAGGGATGTAGATCAGCTCGCGCTTGAACACGTAGGCCAGCGGATGCGGCATCAGCGTGGGCATCAGGAAGGTCTCCAGCGTCGACTGGTGCTTCACCAGCAGGATCGCCGGACTGGTCTTGCCCTGCGGCAGGTTCTCCATGCCCGAGACGCGCACCTGCACGCCGCAGAGGATGCGCAGCGCGTCGATCTGCCAGGAGAGCCAGCGCGCGGCCTTCCAGTACATCTCTTCGCCACTGGCCCACAGGGACGCCAGGACCATCCAAACGCCCCAGGGGATGACGGTGACCAGCATCCAGAGCGCATGCAACAGGGAACGGAAGATTGCCATGGGCGCGGAGTATCGCTCAGGCCGCGCGTGGCGCCGGCGCGCGCGCGGTGAGCCATTCGGCGAATGCGGCCAGGTCCTTGTGCACGCGGGTGCCTGCCGGAAATTCTTCGGGCAGCGGCTTGCCGCGCAGCGCTTCACCCTTGCCGGTGAGCACCAGGTGCGGCTGGCAGCCGACCGCCGCGCCCGCCTGCAGGTCGCGCTGCGTGTCGCCCACGACATGCGCCGTCTTCAGGTCGACGCCGAAGCGCTCGCCGATCTGCTCGAACAGGCCGGGCGCCGGCTTGCGGCACTGGCAGCCCTCGTCCGGGCTGTGCGGGCAATAGAAGACGGCGTCGATGCGGCCGCCCAGCGCGCCGACCGACTTGTGCATCTTGGCGTGGATGGCATTGAGCGAGGCCACGTCGAACAGGCCCCGGCCCAGGCCGGACTGGTTGCTCGCCACCGCAACGTGCCAGCCGGCATGGTTCAGGCGGGCGATGGCTTCCAGCGCGCCGGGGAGCGGCTGCCACTCCTCCGGCGTCTTGATGAATTCGTCGCTGTCGACGTTGATGGTGCCGTCGCGGTCGAGGATGACGAGTTTCATGATGCGCTCGCTGGTTACTGGGCCAGGCGGGACAGGTCGGCCACCCGGTTCATCGCTTGATGCAGCGTGGCGAGCAGGCCCAGGCGGTTGAGGCGCAGGTCCGTCTCTTCCGCGTTGACCATGACGCCGTCGAAGAAAGCGTCGACCGGGCCGCGCAGCACGGCGAGCGTCTGCAGCGATGCGGTGTAGTCGCCCGATTCGAACTGCGCGCGGGCCTTCGGGGCGATCTGCTGCGTGGCCGCGTGGAGGGCCTTCTCCGCGTCTTCCTTCAGCAGCGCCTCGTTCACGTGCGGATCGGCCTTATCGGCCTTCTTCAGGATGTTGCCGATGCGCTTGTTGGCGGCGGCCAGCGCGGGAGCCTCCGGCAGCGCGGCGAAGGCACGCACCGCGGCCAGCCGCTTGGCGACATCGCCCAGCCGCTGCGGTCGCAGGGCCAGCACGGCCTCGACCTCCTGCGAGCTGTACCCCTGCTCGCGCAGCAGGCCGGCGAGCCGCTCGTAGATGAACTCGGTGAGTTGCTCGGCGGTTTCCGGCTTCGCCTGCGGGAACAGGCCGAGAGCCTGCGTGACCAGCGCGCCGAGTTCCAGTGGCAGGTCCTTTTCCATCAGCATGCGGACCACGCCGAGGGCGTGGCGGCGCAGCGCGAAGGGATCCTTGTCGCCCGTGGGCAACTGGCCGATGGCGAAGAGGCCCGCAAGCGTTTCCAGCTTGTCAGCGAGCGCGACCACCAGGCCGGCGTCGTTGCGCGGCAGCGCGTCGCCCGCGAAGCGCGGGCGGTAGTGGTCTTCGATGGCGGCGGCGACGGCGTCGCCCAGGCCATCGTGCCGAGCGTAGTAGCCCCCCATGATGCCCTGCAGCTCCGGGAACTCGCCGACCATGTCGGTGAGCAGGTCCGCCTTGGCGAGACGGGCCGCCATGTCGGCCTCGCGGGCCAGCGCGTCACTGCCCATCTGCGCGCCGATCACCTTGGCGATGGCGCGCACGCGCTCCATGCGTTCGCCCTGCGTGCCCAGCTTGTTGTGGTACACGACCTTGTCGAGCCCGGCCACGCGCGATTCGAGCGACTTCTTGCGGTCCTGGTCGAAGAAGAACTTGGCATCGGCCAGGCGCGGGCGCACGACGCGCTCGTTGCCGCCGATCACGGCGCCGGGGTCCTGCGGCCGGATGTTGCTGACCACCAGGAAGCGGTTGGTCAGCTTGCCTTGCGCATCGAGCAGCGGGAAGTACTTCTGGTTCGCCTTCATCGTGAGGATCAGGCATTCCTGCGGCACCTCCAGGAATTCGGATTCGAACTGGCAGGTCAGCACGTTCGGTCGCTCGACCAAGGCCGTCACTTCGTCGAGCAACGCATCGTCCTCGATCGGCCGGGCGCCGCCGCCGACCTTGGCCGCGGCGTCGCGCAGCTGGCGCTCGATGTCGGCGCGGCGCTCGGCGAAGCCCGCGATCACCCCGCCTTGTTCCGCCAGGGTCGCGGCGTAGCTGTCGGCATCGGGGATGCTCACGGTCGCAGACACCGCCTCGAAGCGGTGGCCGCCCGTGATGCGACCGGCGGAGAGGCCGAGCGCCTGGATCGGAACCACGTCCTTGCCGTGCAGCGCCACCAGCGCATGCGCGGGACGCACGAACTTGACGTCGGTCCAGCCGTCGGCGAGCTGGTAGGTCATGACCTTGGGGATCGGCAGCCTGGCGAGGCTGTCGTTCAGCGCCTTCTGCAAGCCCTCCACCAGCGTCGCGCCCTTGGCCGTGCTGTCGTAGAAGAGCGCCTCCGCCTTGCCATCCATCTGCCGCTTGAGCTGCGGCACCGCCGATGCGTCCGCGCCCAGTGCCTGCAGCTTCTTCAGCAGCGCTGGCGTCGGCTGGCCGGAAGCGTCGAGGCCGACGCTCACCGGCATAAGTTTCTGGGACACCGACTTGTCGGCGCCCTGCGGGGCCACCGCGGTGACGTGTGCGGCCAGCCGGCGCGGCGAAGCGAACGTCGTGACCTTCGATTCGGAAGACGCGAGTCCCTGCGCCTTGAGCTGGTCGACGAGCACGCCGGCGAACGACTCGCCCAGCTTCCTGAGCGCCTTCGGCGGGAGCTCTTCCACGAAGAGTTCGACGAGGAGGTTCTGCACGGACATCAGGCGGCCTTCTTCTGCATTGCATCCACCCACTCGCGCGGTGCCATGGGGAAGCCGAGGCGCTCGCGGCTTTCGTAGTAGCTCTGGGCGACGCTGCGCGCCAGGTTGCGGATGCGGCCGATGTAGGCAGCCCGCTCGGTGACGCTGATCGCGCCGCGGGCGTCGAGCAGGTTGAACGTGTGCGCGGCCTTCAGCACCTGCTCATAAGCCGGCAGGGCGAGCTGCTGCTCCATCAGGTGTTTCGCCTGCTTCTCGTGGGCGCCGAACGCGGTGAACAGGAACTCGGCGTCGCTGTGCTCGAAGTTGTAGGCCGACTGCTCCACCTCGTTCTGGTGGTAGACGTCGCGGTAGGTCAGGCCTTCGGTCCACTGCAGGTCGAAGACGTTGTCCACGCCCTGCAGGTACATGGCAAGGCGCTCGAGGCCGTACGTGATCTCGCCCGTGATCGGCTTGCAGTCGATGCCGCCCACCTGCTGGAAGTACGTGAACTGCGTGACCTCCATGCCGTTGAGCCACCCAGTCGTCCTCGACGAAGCGGATGTCGTTCTTCTTCAGGTCGAAACCGACGGCCTGCAGCGAACCGAGATACAGCTCCAGGATGTCGGCGGGCGCCGGCTTGAGCACCACCTGGAACTGGTAGTAATGCTGCATGCGGTTCGGGTTCTGGCCGTAGCGGCCATCCTTGGGCCGGCGGCTCGGCTGCACGTAAGCGGCCTTCCAGGGCTCCGGGCCGATGGCGCGCAGGAACGTGGCGGTGTGCGAGGTGCCAGCGCCGACTTCCATGTCGTAGGGCTGCAGCAGCGCGCAGCCCTGGGCGTCCCAATAGGACTGCAGCTTCAGAATGAGTTGCTGGAATGTGAGCATAGGCGGCGGGGCGGCCGGGACCGGACCCCTGACGGCGCGGACCGGCGGCCCGCGGAACCTTCCATTTTAGGCGTGCGGGCGGCGGCGGCCGGCCCGCCAGGCGGTGATCGCGGCGATCAATGCGAGCGCCCACAGGGGATCCAGCCCGAAACGGGACACCCACTGCGCATACGGCGTCATGCCGCTGCCGCCTTCGACCTCACCGACCAGCACCCCGCGGGTGTGACGCGGGAGGGCATGGGTCACCCGGCCGCCGCGGTCGATCACCACGGTGGCCCCGGTGTTCGTGGCGCGAATCATCGGGCGCTCGAACTCCAGCGCCCGCATCCGGCTGATCTGCAGGTGCTGGTCGATGGCGATCGTGTTGCCGAACCAGCCGATGTTGCTGATATTGACGAAGATGGTCGGTGCCAGCGCCGGGTCGCGAAACCGCGCGCCGAGTTCCTCGCCAAACAAGTCTTCGTAGCAGATGTTGGGGGCCAGCCGCTGCCCGGCCCAGACGAAAGAGGCCTGCCCGACGTCGCCCCGGTTGAAGTCGCCCAACGGGATGTTCATCATCTGCGTGAACCACTTGAAGAGTCCCGGGATGAATTCGCCGAACGGAACCAGATGATGCTTGTGGTACTGGTACTCGGCCTTGCCGGGCTGGTATCCAAGGACGGAGTTGGTGTAGCCGGTCTCCATGCGTCCCAGCGGGATGCCGACCAGGGCGGCGCGAGGTCCCTCCGAGAAGAAGGAGCGCAGCGTGGCCAGGTAACCCTCCGGCAGTTGCGCCGGCAGCAGCGGAATGGCGGTCTCCGGCGTCACGACCAGCTGCGCCTTCGCGTCGCGCAACTGCTCGCCGTACCAGGCCAGGGACTGCGGAATGCCGGTGCCGCCCTCGAACTTCTCGTCCTGCGGAATGTTGCCCTGCAGGAGGGCGACGCTCAGGCGCGCGCCATTCCCGGCCGGGGGCGCGGCAGGCGCCTGGGCGTTGCAGGCGGCCAGCAGGCCGGCCGTTGCGCCGAGGGCCAGCCAGTAGCGAAGAGACGTGCGGACGCCGGGCCGTACCAGTTGCGACAGGAGGAAGGCCAGCCAGGCGGCCACGGCGGCGATGCCATACACGCCGATCCAGCGGGCGAGCGGTCCCAGGGGACCGTCGACGTGGGCATAACCGCCCGCGCCCCACGGGAAACCGGTGAACAGCGACCCGCGCAACAACTCCGCGCCCAGCCAGAGTGCCGCGAACAGCAGCCCGTCGCGCCAGGGTCGGGCCACGGCTGCGCCCCGGAAGAGCGCCGCGGCAATGGCGTAGTAAAGGGACAGGAAGCCCGCGAGGAGCAGCACGGCCAGCGCGGCGAGTGGCGCAGCCAGGCCACCGTACACATGCATGGAGATGAACAGCCACCAGAAGGTGGCTGTCAGCCAGCCGGTGGCGAACACCCAGCCGATCAGTCCCGCACGAAGCCGCGAAGCCTGCGCTTGCAGCAGCATGGGCAGGACGGCCAGCGACAGCACCTGCAGCCACCAGCGCGGCTGGCCATCCAGCGGCCATGCCATGGAAAACGCCTGCATCACCCCGGCCACGAGGGCCATGAGCGCGGGCATTGCCAGGGAGCGCAGCGGCGTCAAGCGGGCCCGCCGGCGCCTTCGGCCGGCGACACCTTGAACCAGCGCACGGCGCCGCCCTTGGTGTGCAGCACGACGAACTTCAGCCCGGCCAGGGTCGCCTCTTCGCCGCGCTTGGGGACGTGCCCCATCTCGTGGGCGATCAGGCCGCCGATGGTGTCGAATTCGCGCTCCGCCTCGGACGGAATGAGGTTCACGCCGAAAGCCTCGGCGACCCGGTCGATCGACGTATCGCCGCTCACCCGATAGGTGCGGTCCGCCAGGCCGAAGATGTCGCCTTCGTCCTCGGCGATGTCGAATTCATCCTCGATCTCTCCGACGATCTGCTCGAGCACGTCTTCGATGGTGATCAGGCCCGCCACGCGCCCGAATTCGTCGATGACGATGGCCAGGTGGTTGCGGTTGCCGCGGAATTCCCGCAGCAGGTCGTTGAGGCCCTTGCTCTCCGGGACGAACACCGCGGGGCGCAACAGGGCGCGCAGGTGGAAGTCCGGGGACCGCTGCAGCTTGAGCAGGTCCTTGGCCATCAGGATGCCGATGATGTTCTCGCGGTCTCCCTCGTAGACCGGGAAGCGGGAATGCGCGGTGTTGATGACGAGATTCAGGATGTCGTCGTACGGCGCATCGATGTTCACGAGGTCCATGCGCGGCGCCGCGACCATCACGTCGCCCGCGGTGAGCTCGGCCATGCGGATCACGCCCTCGAGCATCACGCGCGACTCGGGGCCGATGATGTCGTTGTCCTCGGCGTCCGCGAGTGTCTCGATCAGTTCGGCGGTGGAGTCCGGCCCGGGGTGGATGAACTCGGCAACCTTTTGCAGGAACGTGCGTTTGTCCTGCTTGTCGTGCGGGGCACGCGCTGGATGAGGGTCTGACACAGCCGTGAGGCGGAGTGGGGGGATCGATAGGATACCGGAACGGCCCGCGGGCGGATGGGCCGCACCGCCCGATCAACGGCCGCTCTTGCCCTTGGCACTGATCGCTCCGCGTCGGATCTCCTGCACCTGCGACAACAGCGCCATGAAATT
>JAJNBO010000545.1 GCA_021156245.1 Ramlibacter sp.
ATCCAGGATGACGATGAGCCGCCGCCGCCACCGAGTTTCAATGTGGGTGGCACGGTGACGGGACTCGAGGGCACGGGGCTCACGCTGCGGGATCAGCAGTTCCTCACGTTCACGCCCGGCAACGGCGAGTTCACGCTGTCGCTGCCCGTCGAGAGCGGCTCGACTTACGAAGTGACCATCACTGCGCAGCCCACCAACCCGGTGCAGGTGTGCAGCATCACGAATGGCAGCGGCGTCGTGGGTAATGCCGACGTCACCGACATCCGCGTCACTTGCGTGACACCCGCGCCACCCGGCGGCCTCGATCCGGGCTTCGGCAATGGCAGCGGCATCGTCAGCAGCACCTTCGGTGGTGACGAGACCGACATGCTGGTGCAGCCGGACGGCAAGATCCTCATGGTCGGCGGATCGAGCAGTGATTTCATCCTGGCGCGCTACAACGCCGACGGCACCATCGACCAGAATTTCGGCGGTGGCGACGGACTGGTGACCACGGACATCGCCGGTGGCGCGGACGCCGCCTTCGCCGCGGCCCTGCTCAGCGACGGCCGCATCATTGTGGTGGGCTCGGCGCGCGTGGCGGGCAATGACGACTTCGCGGTGGTGCGTTACGAAGCCGACGGTGACGTCGACACCACCTTCGGCACGCAGGGCAAGACCACCACGGACTTCTTCGGCCAGCGCGACCGCGCGTTCGGCGTGGCGGCGTTTCCGGACGACAGCATCGTCGTGGTCGGTGATGCCATCGTGGGTGGAGGCAACACGGACTTCGCCGTCGCGCGCTACACCGCGGGCGGCGTGCTCGATGCCACCTTCGGCGGCGCGGGCGCCGGCAAGGTGAACACCGACATCGCCGACCGCGTCGACATCGCGAAGAACGTGGTGATCGAAGCGGGCGGCACCATCCTGGTCACCGGCACCATCACCATGGGGTCGTCGTCGGCGCTCGAACATACGGGGCTTGCGCGATACACGGCGGCGGGTGTGCTGGACACCAGCCTCGGCACCGATGGCACGCGGTCCATCCCCGATCTCACGTTGGGCGAGGCGCTGGCCGTGCAGGGCGACGGACGCATCGTCCTCGCAGGCCACGCCGCCGTGGCGGGCGACCGGCATTTCGCGGTCATGCGGTTGAACACGGACGGCGCGCCCGACAACAATTTCGGCACGGCGGGCCTCGCGACTATCGCGTTCACCACGCAGGACGACTATGGACGCGACGTGGCCATCGACGCGCAGGGCCGCATTCTCGTGTCCGGCCAGTCGTCGAACCTCGTGAACGCCGCCGCGGACTTCGCCGTCGCGCGGTTCACCACCGCAGGTGTGCCCGATGTCAGCTTCGACGAAGACGGCAAGTTCACCGTGGACTTCTTCGACTCCGGCGACAGCGCCGAGAACGTCGCGGTGCAGGCAGACGGCCGGATCTTGTTAGGCGGCTTCGTCACCAATGGCAATGCGGTGCGTTATGGGCTGGCGCGCTTTTTCCCCTGAAGCGCCTGCGCCTGATTCAGCCACCGCGCCGCCTCGGCAGCCCAGCGGCTGTCGGGGCGGCGTTCCTGCCAGTAGGCATGCGCACGTTCGAGCGGCGGTAACGCCGCCGCCGCGTCACCGCTTCGCAGATACAGGCGCGCCTGGCCGATGAGCAGGTCCGCGCGCAGTGGCGTCATGCGGGTGCCGTGCAGCCGGTCGAGCGCCGCAGTCGCCGACGCGAACGCCTCCTGCGCCGCGTCGAACTTCTCCAGCTCGACCAGCGCAAGCCCTCGCTCCACGTATGCCGCGGCCAGCTCAGGATGATCGAACGGATCGGGCGTTGCCTCGCGGATGACCTGATCCAGCAAGGGCAAGGCCTCCGCGCTCTGGCCGCGCATGCGCAGCAGGGCGGCCCGATATCGTGTCGCCAGCAGATGCGGCCGCGTGCCGGCCTTCGCGCCCGCCAACGCCAGGCCTAACTGCTCATCCGCTTCGTCGAAACGGCCCTCGTTCAGGAGTGCGACCCCCAGGCTGCCGCGTCCTGAACCAGACCCCGCCCTGGCAGTGTCGGACACGCGCACCGCGTCCTCGGCCGCCACCAATGCTTCTTCGGCGCGCGCGATCGAAAGCGCGAGGCTGGCCAGCTCACCCACCAGGTTGCTCTCCGCGCCGAACACGCGCTCGGCGCTGGCGAGCAGGTCGCGCAGCAGCCGCGCCGCGGCTTCCGACTCGCCCGTGTGGATCAGCGCATTGGCGTAGTAGGGCGCGAGCTCGATCAGTTCCGGATGGCCGTAGTCGCCCCCGTGGTTCTCCAGCAGGATTTCCAGCCCGCGCCGGGCAGGCTCCACCGACTGTGGCTTGTGCGCCGTGAAGATATACGCCTTGCTCAGGTACATCATCGCGCGGGCGACCTGGTCGGAGCGCGCACCGTGCACCTTCGTGGCCTCCTCGATCGCCTGCAGGGCGGCGCGTTCGGTGGTCGCATAGTCACTGGACGCCATGCCCAGCGCGGCTTCGTGCAGCCGCGCGCGCACCGCGAGCGCGCCGGCGTCATCGGCCAGCTTCAACGCGGCGAAGGTGGCCGACAGCTCGGTGCGCGCCGAATCCACATCCCCCAGGAACTCACGCGCCTGCGACAGCGCCAGGTGCAGGCGTGCCCCCAGCTTCGGGTCGGCATCCGGCATCGACTCGTGAATGCGCAGCGCCTTTTCGAGGACGCGCGCCGACTGCTGGATCTCCTGCTGGCCGAACAGGCTCTCGCCGATGATGGCGAGCATCTCCACCTTCAACGACGGCGTCGCGTCCGCGCGCTCGTCCAAGCGGCGCTCCGCCTGCAGCAGCAAGTCCACGGCGGACAACACCTTGCCTTCCCCCTGCATCGGGTCCGCTTCACGAAACACCGACTCGATGAAGCTCTGCACTTCCTCGGCCCGCGCCTGCTGCGCGCGTGCCACGCGCGCCTGCCAGGTGGCGACCACCGTGCTCACGATGAGCGTGATCGCAATCGCAGCCGCCGCGCTGACGCCCAGCTTGTTTCGCGCCGTGAACTTCCGCGCGCGATACCAGCCGCTGTCGGGCCGCGCCTGCACCGGGCGCGACGTGAGATGGCGCTCGATGTCGTCCAGCAGCGCGTGCACCGTGGCGTAACGGTCGGCCGGCTTTTTCTTGAGCGCCTTGAGGACGATGGTGTCCAGGTCGCCGCGCAGGGCGGCTCGGCGAGGCGCGTCGGCCACGTCGCTGGGTCGCGGCGGATCGGTCTGCAGGATGGCTTCTTCCAGCGCGCCGCGCGAGTCGCGCTGTAGTTTGTACGGCCGCCGGTCGCAGAGCAGTTCGTAGAGCACCACGCCCAGCGAATAAACATCCGAAGCCACGGTGAGCGGTTCGCCGAGGATCTGCTCGGGCGAGGCGTAGTCGGGCGTGAGCGCACGGCCG
>JAJNBO010000105.1 GCA_021156245.1 Ramlibacter sp.
GGATGACCTGGGGACGCGCGCCGGCGTCCGGGAGCCCTGGGACCCCGCCCGCGCGGCGATGACGGGAGCGTCAGCTCACGAACCAGAGCGTGAGCAGGCCAAGCAGGATGCTGGTGAGGCCGAAGAAGCGCAGCTGGCCGTCACGCAGCTGCAGCAGCTTCAGGAAGGTCTGGCGCCAGCCTTGCGGCGAGAGGAAGGGGAACAGCCCTTCCAGCACCAGCACCAGGGCAAGTGCCGACCAGAGGACGTCCCAATCCACGCGCGCCTTACCGGCGCGGTGCCTGGGCCGGCGCGGCCGCGCCGCCTCCCCCGCTCAAGCCACCGCGGAAGGCGCGGAAGAATTCCGTGCTGTTCGGGTCCAGCACGAGCACGTCGCTCTTCTTGTTGAAGCTCGCCTTGTACGCCTCGAGGCTGCGGTAGAACTGCGCGAACTGCGGGTCGCGCCCGAAGGCCTCGCCGTAGACGGCGGCCGCCTGCGCGTCGCCCTCGCCCTTGATCTTCTGCGCGTCGCGGTAGGCGTTGGCGATGGTCACTTCGCGCTGGCGGTCGGCGTCGGCGCGGATCTTCTCGCCTTCGGCCGCGCCGGTGGAGCGCAGCTCGTTGGCCACGCGCTTGCGCTCGGCTTCCATGCGGCGGTAGACGGACTCGGTGATCGCGTCCACGTAGTCGGCACGCGTGATCCGCACGTCGATGACGTCGATGCCCCAGGGCTTGGCGCCGCGGACCACCTCGATGACTTCACGCCGCACGTCCTGCATCAGCTGCTCGCGCCGGGACGACAGCAGCTCGCGCACGGTGCGGCGGTTCACCTCCTCCTGGAAGGCGTTGCGCACCACGCGATTGAGCTGGTTGTTGCCGGCCGCCTCGTCGAGGCCGACGTTGCGGATGTACGCGAGCGGGTCGGTGATGCGCCAGCGCACGTACCAGTCGATGACGACGCGCTGCTTCTCGGCGGTGAGCATGGGCTCGGTGTCCACGCTGTCCAGCGTCAGCAGGCGCTTGTCGATGTAGCTCACGTTCTGCAGCGGGGGCGGCAGCTTGAACTTGAGGCCGGGTTCGCTGATGACTTCCTTGACCTGGCCCAGCGCGTACACCACGCCGAACTGGCGCTGGTCGACGACGAAGAGCATGGAGCTGAGCAGGGCCAGCAGGACCAGCAGCGAGGTGATGATGAAACCGATGCGGTTCATGGTTAGCGTGCTTCCCGGTCGCGGCTGCGGCCGTTGTCGCGCGTGCGCGGGTCGGCGGAGGATGAGGGGGACGGCGTCGGCACGGCGGCCGGCGGAGCGGCGGCATCGGGCGCCGCGGCGCCGCCGCCGGCGACCTGCTGCATGATGCGGTCGAGCGGCAGGAACAGCATGTTGCCGCCCTGGCGCGACTCGACCAGCACCTTGGTCACGTTGCCGTAGATCTGCTGCATCGACTCCAGGTACAGCCGGTCGCGCGTCACCTGGGGCGCCCGCTGGTATTCGGTCAGCAGCAGCTTGAAGCGCTGCGCATCGCCGGTTGCCTGCGCCACGATGCGGGCCTTGTAGCCTTCGGCCTCCTGCGCCAGGCGCGAGGCGGCGCCGGTGGCGCGCGGCACGACGTCGTTGGCGTAGGCCTGCGCTTCGTTCTTGGCGCGCTCGCGCTCCTGCGCGGCCCGCAGCACGTCGTCGAAGGCGGCCTGCACCTGCTCGGGCGGGCGGACGCCGCCTTGCTGCAGGTTGATGCCCACGACCTCGGCGCCGATCTTGTAGCGGTCCAGGATCTGCTGCATCAGCGTGCGCACGCGCGGGCCGATCTGGTCGCGTTCCTCGGCCAGCGCCGTGTCCATGCGCATCTTGCCGACGACTTCGCGCACGGCAGTTTCCGCGGCCTGCACGACCGCTTCCTGCGGGTTCTTGCTCTCGAACAGCCAGGCGCGCGCGTCGTTCAGGCGGTACTGCACGCTCATCTTGATCTCGACGATGTTCTCGTCCTCGGTCAGCATGGCCGACTCCTTGAGGCCGGTGGCGCGGATCACCGCGTCACGCCCCACGTCCACGGAGCGGATCTGCGTGACGTTGACCACTTCGTGGCGCTCGATCGGGTACGGCAGCCGCCAGTTGAAGCCGGCGCCGACGGTCGCGTTGTAGCGGCCGAAGCGGGTGATGACGGCCTGCTGGCCTTCCTGCACGATGAAGATGCCGGTGCCCATCCAGATCACGACCACCACGACGGCGATCAGGCCGGCGCCGACGCCGGCGCTCTTCATGTCGGGCTGGAAGTTGCCGTTGCCGCCGCCACCGAAGCCGCCGCCACGGCGGCCGCCGAACAGCCCCCCGAGCTTGCGGTTGAAGTCACGCCACAGCTCGTCCAGGTCGGGCGGGCCCTGGTTGGGGCCCTTGTTGTTGCCTTCGGAGCGCTGGCCTTCGTTCTTGTCGTCGCCACGGCCCCAGCGGGGGTCGTTCAGGTTGAACATGCCCCGGATGCGGCCGGCGGCAAGGGCCAGGCTGCGGGAAAAAAGGTTCATGCGTCGGGATCTCTCGTTGGTGGGCTGCAGCCGCATTGTGCCCAATCGGCTGGAGGTCAGGATGAGGTTGGGGGAAGGGAGGACTCCGCCGTCGCCGGAGGGCGAGCGGCGGCCACGATGCGGGTGAGCTCGCTCCGCAGCTCGGGCAGGCCCTTGCCGGTGCGGCTGCTGGCGAACACGCGCGGAACCTGCGTGCCTTCCAGCTCGAAGCGGTCCACCAGGAAGCGCGGCTGCTGCTCGGGCGCGAGCGCGTCGATCTTGTTGAATACCAGCAGCTGCGGAACGGCGCCCGCGCCGATCTCGTGCAACACGCGCTGCACCTCGTCGATCTGCTCGAGGTGGTGCGGATTGGCGGCGTCCACCACGTGCAGCAGGAGGTCGGCGTCCACCGCTTCCTGCAGGGTGGCCTGGAACGCGTCGATCAGGCCGTGCGGCAGGTCGCGGATGAAGCCCACGGTGTCGGACAGCGAAACCGAGCGGCCCCCGACGCCGCCCGTGCCCTCGGCATCCTGCAGGAACAGCTGGCGGGTGGTGGTGTCGAGCGTGGCGAACAGCTGGTTGGCCGCGTACGCGCGCGCCTTGACCAGCGCGTTGAACAGCGTGGACTTGCCGGCGTTGGTGTAGCCGACGATGGAGATGTTGAACGCCTCGCGGCGCTCGCGCTGGCGGCGCTGGGTGGCGCGCTGCCGCTTGACCTTGACCAGCCGTTCACGCGTGCGCTTGATCGCGTCGTCGATCATCCGGCGGTCCAGCTCGATCTGCTTTTCGCCCGGGCCGCCGCGCACGCCGGCGCCGCCGGTCTGCCGCTCCAGGTGCGACCAGCGCCGCACGAGCCGGGTGCTCAGGTACTGCAGGCGCGCCAGTTCGACCTGCAGCTTGCCCTCGTGGCTGCGGGCGCGCTGGGCGAAGATCTCCAGGATGAGCAGCGTGCGGTCGTTGACCGGCAACTCCATGTGCCGCTCCAGGTTGCGCTGCTGGGCCGGGCTGAGGGCCTGGTCGAACAGGATCTCGCTGGCGCCCAGTTCCTCGGCCAGCGCCTTGATCTCGTCGGCCTTGCCCTTGCCGACGAACAGCGCGGCGTCCGGCGCCTTGCGCCTGGCCGTGACACGGGCGACCGGCTCCATCCCCGCGGTCTGGGCCAATTGGCCCAGTTCCTCGAGTTCGGCGTCGAAATGGGGAAGTCCGAGGTCCACCCCCACCAGGATGGTGGCGGTGGCCGGGCGTTCAGGCGATGCGGTCAAACCGGCAACCAGGAAGATCGGGACAAGCGCCCGCGGCTGCGGGACGGTGGGGGCGCCGGGTTCAGGTGGCGGCGCCTTCCCCGGGCTCGGCAGCCGAGAAGTTCACGGCCCGGCCCGGGACGATGGTGGAGATCGCGTGCTTGTACACCATCTGCGTCACGGTATTGCGCAGCAGCACGACGTACTGGTCGAAGGACTCGATCTGCCCCTGCAGCTTGATGCCGTTCACCAGGTAGATCGACACCGGTACGTGCTCGCGCCGAAGGGTGTTCAGGAAGGGGTCTTGTAGTAGTTGCCCTTTGTTGCTCACGATATTCTCCGTGTTCCGGCGTTGTTGGAACTTGCACATTACCACAGCAAGCCGCTGCGGCGGGCTGCCTCTGGCAACCCATCTGCAGCCGTTTGGGGAGAAATCAAGCCCGGCGGGCGCGATCTTGCCGCCCCCGCGGCTACTCCTTGTCCGCGTACGGATTCTTGGAGGTGCGCATCTCGATGCGCAGCGGGGTGCCGACCAGGTTGAATTCCTTGCGGAAGCGCCCTTCCAGGAAGCGCTTGTACGCATCGGTGACGTGCTCGAGCGAGTTGCCGTGCACCACGATGACGGGCGGGTTCATCCCGCCCTGGTGCGCGTAGCGCAGCTTGGGACGGAACATGCCGGCCCGCTTGGGCGACTGGAACTGCACCGCCTCCAGCAGCAGGCGGGTGAGCACCGGCGTGGACATTTTCGTCATGGCGGCCTTGTGGGCCTGCGCGATGGACGCCCACAGCGGCCCCAGGCCCTGGCGCTTCTTCGCGGAGATGAAATGCAGCTCCGCGAACTTCAGGAAGGGCAGGCGCTGCTCGATCTGCCGCCGCACCAGCTCGCGGTTGTAGTCGTCGATGGCGTCCCACTTGTTGACGGCGAGCACCACGGCCCGGCCCGACTCCAGGATGTAGCCGGCAATGTGGGCGTCCTGGTCGGTGACACCCTGGGTGGCGTCCAGCAGCAGGAGCACGACGTTGGCCGATTCGATGGCCTGCAGCGTCTTGACCACCGAGAACTTCTCGATCGCCTCGAACACCTTGCCCTTGCGGCGCAGCCCGGCCGTATCGATGAGCTCGAACTTCTGGCCGTTGCGCTCGAAGGGGACCGAGATCGCGTCCCGGGTGGTGCCCGGCAGGTCGAAGGCGACCAGCCTTTCCTCGCCGAGCCAGGCATTGATGAGCGTGGACTTCCCGACGTTGGGGCGCCCGGCGACGGCCAGCTTGATGATCCCGCTCTGCTGCTCTTCCGCCGAATCCTCGTCCTCCGGCAAGTCGAGCGGCTCGAACGCGGCGTCGACCATGCTGCGGATGCCCTGCCCGTGCGCGGCCGACAGGGCATGCACCTCGCCCAGCCCCAGCTCGTAGAACTCGGCCAGCTGGACGCCTTCCAGCATGCCCTCGGCCTTGTTGGCCGCCAGCAGCGTGGGCTTGCCCAGCTTGCGCAGGTAGTTGGCGATGTCGTGGTCCTGGGCGGACAGGCCTGCGCGCGCATCAACCACGAACACAACGACGTCGGCCTCGGCCACGGCCTGCTGCGTCTGCTTGGCCATCTCCTTGTAGATGCCGCTCTCCGCCGTCGGCTCGAAGCCGCCGGTGTCGATGACGATGAACTCGTAGCGGCCGTGGCGGGCGTTGCCGTAGTGGCGGTCCCGCGTGAGCCCGGCGAAGTCCGCCACGATCGCGTCGCGCGACTTGGTCAGCCGGTTGAACAGCGTCGATTTCCCGACGTTGGGGCGGCCCACCAGGGCCATCACCGGCTTCATGCTTGCCTTGCTCTCTGTGCCTACTGGGGCACGAATCCGTGGACGCCGCCATTGCGGGTCACGACCACCAGCGTGTTGCCGGCGGCGGCGGGCGCCGCCGCGATGCCGGAGCCGTCGGTGGCCAGGCGGTTCAGCAAGGTCCCGTCCTCGCGCGACAGCAGGTGCACGAAGCCGAAGCTGTCCCCGACGACGACCGAGCGGCCCAGGGCCAGCGGCGTGCCGACGCCGCGGTGCAGCAGCGTGTCGTTGGTCCAGGTGCGCTGTCCGGTGTCGCGGCGCCAGCCCACCACGGTGCCCGGGTTTTCGGTGCCGAAGACGCCGGCCGCGTCGCCGTCGATGCCTTCGGCGCCATTCGCTCGCTGCGTCCAGGCCGTGCGGCCGGTCGTGGTGTCCACGCAGCCGACGGCGGCCTGGAACGCGCGGGCGCAGACGGAGTCGCCGACGCGGCTCACGCGGCCCACCAGGTCGACCAGCCGTTCGACGTCGTTGATGCCGCGCGCGGTCGCGATGGGCGCATCCCAGCGGGCGGTGCCGTTCAGCGGGTTCAGCCCCGACAGGCGTCCGCCCTGCCCCACCACCAGCGTGTCGCGCACGGCCAGCAGCACGCCGGCCTGGCGCAGCACCAGCGGCTCGCCCTGGCGCTGCTGCGACCAGAGGCGGCGGCCGGTGGCGCCGTCGTAGGCGCTGATGGAGCGGTCGCCGCCCAGCACAAAGACGCGCGCGCCCGCCACCAGCGGGGGCGTGTACGAGAGCGCATTGAGCTGCTGGCGCCAGACTTCCTTGCCGGCCGAGAAGGCGACCAGCTCGTTGTTGCGGGTGACCACGGCGGCCGTGGTGCCGTCGCTGCCGACGCCGGCCGCTAGCGGGCCGCCGGCGCTGGCGCGCCACAGTTCACGGCCGGAAGCGGCGTCCAGCGCGATCACCGCGCCGTCGCTGTTGGCCACCGTGAGGGTCGCTTCGTTGACGGCGACCACCAGTGGAAAATCGACTTTGCCGATGCGTGCGGTCCAGGCCTCGCGCACCCCGATCAGGTTGGGGTTGGGCTTCAGTTCGGCCGGCTTCGGCTTGTCCGGGCCGGTGAAGGGAACCCAGGACGGCAACGAGGAGCAGCCGGCGAGCAGTGCCGCGGCCGCGGCCAGGGCGAGCAGGCGCACGCGCATCATGACTTCGCCGCCGCCTCGGCGGGCTTGAGCGTCTTCACGTCCACGCCCAGCGCCGTGAGCTTCACTTCCACGAGCGTGCGGTAGTCGGCGTCGGCGGCGAAGCCCTGCCAGGCCCTGGTGTACTCGGCCTTGGCCTCCGCCTTCTTGTTCTGCAGGTTGTAGATGTCGCCGCGGCGGTCGGCCACGAGCGCCTCGAACTGCGGGGGCACCTTGGCCGACAGTTGCTTCAGGGCGTCGTCATACGCCTTCGCCTCGACCAGCATGCCGGCGAGGCGCAGCCGCGCGATGGCCTGGTAGCCCTCGTCGGAGGCATCGTTCGCCACCCACTGCAGGGCGGCCTTGGCCGCGTCGGGCTTCCCCTTCTCGGCCAGCGTCTTCGCCGCCAGCAGCGCGGCCTGCTGCGCGTAGCTGGTGCCGCCGAACTTGTCCTGCATGTCCTTGAGGGCCTGCTCCACCCGGGCGGTGTCGCCGCCGGCGACGGCGCGCTCCACTTCGTCGTAGAGCGCGGAGGCCTGCGCAGCCTGCGTGCGCTGCCAGTACTGCCAGCCGTTCCAGGCGGCGAACGAGCCGAACACCGCGATCAGGAACCAGCTGATCAGGTTGCCGTACTTGTTCCAGAAGTGCTTGAGGTCATCAAGCTGTTCCTGTTCTTCGAGGTCGAGATGTCGTGCCATGTGCTGCCCAGTTTGCGGGCGATTGTAGTTAGGTCAGGGCCGAAGCCCAGGAAGCCGCACCGTCCAGCGGCCTCAGCTCCTGCGCGCCGGCGCCGTCCCGCAGCGCCTTGACGGTCACCTTGCCCTGCGCCAGTTCGTCCGCGCCGAACACCAGCGCGAAGCGCGCCCCGCTGGCGTCGGCCCGCTTGAACTGGGACTTCATGCTGCCGGCGCCGTCGCTGCCGCCGGCATGCTGCTGCACCCGGACGCCCGCCCCGCGCAGCGCCTCCAGCGTGGCCATCACCCTGGGCAGCGCGGCCCCGGGCGGCACCACGGCGTAGGCATCCGGCCCCGAGGCCGGCAGGTGCCCTGCGAGCCGAGCTGGTCGGTCACCCATTCGAACACGGTGAGGTTGTAGTAGTCCATGCCGCGCACCAGGCGCGGGTTGACGCGATATGCGAGTCCGACGGCGTCGAGGGTGGCGCGCACCGCATCGAAGTGCGCCAGGGAGGCTTCGCCGAGGAAGTCCATCAGCTTGGGCGCGGCCTCGACCAACGCCTGCATCGCCGGGTTCTTGCTGTCCAGGATGCGCAGCGGATTGCTGTGCAGGCGGCGCTTCGAATCCTCGTCCAGCGTGTCCGCATGCTGCACGAAGTAGGCGACCAGGGCTTCGCGGTGCGCACGGCGCTCGTCCGGCTGCCCGAGGCTGTTGATCTCCAGCCGCACGTCGCGGTCCTCGACCAGCCCGAGCTCGCGCCACAGCGCGCGCGCCACGAGGATCATCTCCGCGTCCACGTCCGGCCCGGCGAAGCCGAGCGCCTCGACGTCGAGCTGGTGGAACTGGCGATAGCGGCCCTTCTGCGGCCGCTCGTGGCGGAACATCGGCCCGATGGTCCATAGCCGCAACGGGCCGTTGTACAGCGCGTTGTGCTCGATCATCGCCCGC
>JAJNBO010000106.1 GCA_021156245.1 Ramlibacter sp.
ACGGCATCGCGGCCCTTGCCCTCATAGGTAAGCGTCGGCTCAGTGACCAGCGTCTTCAATACTGATTCCCCTGCCTTGTCGCCCGCCCAGAAAGCCTCGTCAGCGAACAGGCAGACGCAGTCCTGCAGGTGCGAGTTGAAGCGGCCGACGAGGTGGCTCTGGGCGCCGATCTGGAGCCCGTGCGCTCCAGCGATCCTGCACAGCGCGCGGCCCAGGGTGCTCTTGCCCGTTCCCTTGGCTCCGCGGAAAGCGATGGCGACCTCGGCCACCTTCTCGGGGTGCTGGAACATGAACGCGAGCCAGTTCAGGACGTACTCGTAAGACGAGGCGTCGCCGTCAGTGAGTACGTCACGGATCAAGCTGTCCAGCAGGTCCCACGAGCCCGGCGAAGGCTGTACCGCCCATCCCTTCCACATGTTCAGCCATCCGGGATGGTCGCGCGACGGGTCGAAGATGATGCCCTTGTAGTCGAGCCGGCCCGGGCTTTTCAGCCACAGGTCCGCGCGCGTCACCACCTTGCTTCCGAGCTCGACGAGCTGGTTCGCGTACACCGAACGGAAGTCGCTCTTCGAGTACCGCAGGTATCGTACCCGCCCGTCAAAGATCGGGTCCGGCTCCTCGGTCACGATCTTGAAGCCGTTGTCCATGACCACATAGTGGTTCCGGTTCATCTCCGCGATGATCGCGTCGACGCCTTGGGCGGGAGGCAACTCGCGCACCTTGTCGTCGTCCACCCCGGCGCCTTCGGCCTGCTCGTCCTCCCAGGCGTCGAAGTCGTTCTCGGGCTCGGGCCTGGCGACCTCGCCGCCGTGCTCCTGCACCACCTTGTGCAGGTACTTCACCGTGATAGGTCTGCCACGGCGGCCATTCGTCGGGCTGGCGTGCAGTGAGTCCCACCGGCGGCCGATGATCCAGGCGTCGTCGCGATACTGCTCGTCCCCCGTGGACCAGTCGATGAACTCCTGTCGACCATCGCCCGCAGTGGCGTGGTGGCACGCCATCATCAGGTTGAGCCAGTCGCTGTGCTCCCGGAAGTCCTCGGGGTCGAGCTGCTCCAGGGTGGCCTCGAGCATCTCGGGGGTGAGCTCTCCCAGGCCAGCCGCCTCGCCGTGCGCCCTCGTCGCCCGGCGCGCGAGCCGCAGCAGCGCGTCAGGCATCGGCGGCATCTGCGAGAGGGGAGGCGCGAAGTCGTCCCACTCGTAGTACCCGCCTGTCGGGTGGATCGAGCCCGCGGACACCACCTGGCGCCCGTGGCTCTTGAACTCCACGCCCTGGTAGTCCTCGAGGCTGTCGAGGAGCGTGACGTCGGCGGGCTTCCTGAACCAGTAGTGGTGGCCGCCCGAGCCCGTGACCGTGTGGGGCGCGACGGACAGGTCGATCCGCGCGTCGCGCACGAGGTCGGCCAGCGGGTCGCGGCCCTCGGGGAAGTTGCGCGGGTCGACGTCCAGGACCATGACGTCGGCCGGGAGGCGCACGCCGACGTTGTTGCCGTTCGCGCCCGCCTCGGCCATGACGGACGCGCTGTCGTACTGGCGTAACTGCCAGGATCCGTCGCGGGGAGACTTGCCGCGCGGCTTGCCCTTCTGGTCCACCGCGTCGAACAGGTGCAGCGGGATCAGCTGCAGGCCCTCGCGGATGTACGTCTCCATCTCGAACAACAGTGGCATCTTCCTCGGGCTCTCGGCGACATAGTTGCCCCGGTGGGTGTCGTACTCACTTGCTGCCTGTGCTTCTCCGCGCCCGGTGCCGACGTCAACGGCCCGGGCGCTTTCTTTTTCATCTGCCATTTCGCGCTCCCTTCATGTACGCGCGCAGGGCTCCCATCCGGTAGCGCACACGGCTGCCCACGTGGACGTACTCGGGTCCGCCGCCTTGGCTGCGGTGCCAGGCTAATGTGGTGCGCCTCAGTCGCAGGACCGCCGCCGCCTCATGTGTGGTCAGCAGCGCTTCGTCGGGAAGTGCGACTAGGCGGGAAATTTCTTCGGCGCGCTGGTGCGCCAACTCAGTCGGGATGTTCATAAAGGTGATCCATGTGATAGTCCTCAAGCGCACAGCACTTGAGGGACGCCGCAGATCACCTGCAGTTCGACCGCACTCCCCTGTCGTCATTGGGGACGGCCTCGGCTGTTTCTGCCCGCCGAGAGCAGTGGACCCAAGCTGCGGGCCCAAGCCCGATCACCGGGCCGTTAGTTCAAATCCTGCCACAGTCCAGCACGCTTCGCCACCATTAAAGTGTCCGCTGCCCGGTGTGTCCTTAGAGCAATCCGATCCCGGACAGCTCAGCACCTAGGCCGAACCGTCCGGACGCGATACGGGTCGCCTGGCGCGACCGTGCGGCTACTCCGCGAGTTGCGGCGGCCACTGTCCCGGCTTGTGCACCAGGCCCAAGGCGGCCAGCACGTACGCGCTGGCGCGCTCCTGGTGCTGTCGGAGATGCTCCAGCGACGGGTTCAGGTACCCCATGGTGACGTTCCCGGCCGCGTGGTTCAGAAGGAACTTGAGCTCCGCGATGGGCACCCCGGCCTGGAGCGCCAGCGTAGCGTACGTGTGCCGCAGCGCGTGCCCGGTGAGGCCTCCCAGCTCGTGCTGCGCAACCTCGGTCACGTGGCCCGACGCGGAGTCCGCCGGGAACAGCCACGGGGCCTTGCGGTGAAGGAGCGGGTTCTCTGCAATGCGGTGGCCGCACAGGTCCTTCAGGGCGGAAGACAGGGGCAGGTCGAATGCCCTGGCCGCTCCGCCTTTCGGCCTCGGCACGTGCAGGCGGCTAGCATCAACGTCGACGTCTGCCGAGCGGGCCTCGCACACCGAGGTGCGCCGCATGCCGGTCAAGATCATGAACAAGTGCAGGTCGCGGCGGACCGGGTGCAGGTTCAACACCGCGCTGCCCCATGCCTTCAGCCGGTCCGCGTTGGCTTCGACCTTGCGACGGCGCAGCCCGTGGTAGTCCACGTTAGCAGTGGGATTCGGCGGCAGATCCGGGTGCTCCCGAAGTCCGCGGTTGTAGACGGCTCTGAGAACCCGGTAGACGTTGTCGGCCGAGGGCGCTCCGTGCTTCTCGGTGATGCGCACGTGCCGCTCCCGAACGCCTGCGCGATCGACGCCGAGATCGGCCAGCGTCTTGTCCATCCAGTCGCCCAGGTAGTGCTCGCAGTTGTACCGGTAGTCTTCCTTCGTCCTGGCCGACAACGGCCGCGCAGCTAGGTGGAGGTCCAGGGCTTCGCGCAGGGTGATGCCGCGCGCCCTGGCCTTCCGCTTCTCCTCGTTGGGGTTGCTGCCCGTGCGCATATTGACCAGCGTCTGTCTCGCCAGGTCTCGCGCCTGCTTGGCGTCGATGACCGGGTGGTCGGCCAGCTTGGTTCGGACCTGCTTGCCGTTTACCAACGACTGCACGTAGAAGCTGCGCTTTGAGGGGGTCACTATCAAATAGAAGCCCCGCATCTCGCTGTCGGCGTAGAGGGCCGACTTGCCGCGTTGCGGGGTGGGTGCCCGTTCGACCAGGGCTTGGGTGATTTTTGTTTGCATGTTGGCTCCGAGTTACGGGGCCACGGCGCGAACACAGTTTCGCGCCACAACGTGCCGTGTTCAGGCACATCGTTTTGGCCTCCAAGAGCCATTAAGTCGAGCTACGGCCTACTTGTAAGCCGCTCTGGACCACCTGATTGCAAATCATGGCAATGCTCGAGCTCACCGATTCGTAATGAGAAGGTCGGGGGTTCGATTCCTCTCTCCGGCACCAGACAAGCAAGGCCCCTGTCCGTCCCGGTCAGGGGCCTTTGTGCTAGTACACCGTCGCGCGGCGCAAAAATCCCATTGCGCCTGTTGCGAGAAGTAGCCAGCATGCGGCGTGGCCTCCCACCACCGCCCCTTTGCAGTTCCGTTGCTGCTGCTGGCCCAGATGCCGCTCCTGCTGCTGGTGCCACTCATCGTGCTGGCGTTGCGGCTGCAGGACGAGCGGGTCCGGGTGTTCGCGCAGCTCGATGCGCAGGCGCAGTCGGTCTCGGTGGCGCTCACCTCCTACCTGCAAGGCGTCGAGGGGCACCTGCGGATGCTGGCGCGGCGCGTCCCGGACGGTCCGGCCCAGGTCGAAGCTTTCCTGCGTGCGGCCGAGGGCGTGCAGGAAGTGACTGGCATCGACCGCATCCGGCTGGCCAACGCAGCCGGCGATACGCTCCTCCTGGTCCACGCGCCGGGTCTGGACGCGACCCCCTCACAGCAGCCCTTCCTGCTCGCAGTGCCGGTGGAGCGGGAGGCGGGGCACCAGGTGCTCACCGCGCACATCGCGCCGCACACCATCCGTGCAGCCATCCATACCGCCGGCGCTCCTGCCAGCTGGGAGGTGCGCATCACGGCTCCGGACGGGCGTACGCTCACGGAAGGGCGCGAAGCGGGCCCGGGACCCCGCCTCGTGCGCGCGCGCCAGTCGCGGGTCGAAGGCTGGGGGACCCAGGTCAGTGCGCCGGCGTCCACGGTGTACGCATCGCTGTGGCAATCCGCCGGCCGCGAACTGCTGCTCGTCCTGCTGGCGATGGTGCTCGCGCCGCCACTTGCCTGGCAGCTCGTGCGCAGCCTGCGCAATGGGAGCGGATCGACCGACAACGCACTGCACGAGCTGCTCCACGACATCGAGATCAGGCAGCAGGCGATCGCGCGGGAACTGCACGACAGCGTCGGCTCTTCGCTGTCGGCCATCGGACTGCTGGTCAGTTCCGCGCGCGGCTACACCGAGGAACCCAGGTCGCTGAAGATCCTGGACAAGGCGCAGCAGCAGGTGACGCGGACAGTGCAGCAGGTGCGCCAGATCTCGCGCGGGATGATGCCGGTCGGCCAGGAGGTCGGCGGGCTGTTGCCGGCGCTGGAGCAGTGGGCCGAGGAGGTCGGCGCGATCCGCGGCGTGCACTGCACCGTCTCGGCCCGCGGCTGCTTCGACGACGTGCCGGCAGCGCAAGGCACCCACCTGTTCCGCATCGTCCAGGAGGCCGCCGGCAACGCCCTTCGGCACGGGCACGCCGCCCACCTGCGCATCCTGCTGGCGCGCGCCGGCCTGCGCTGCCGGCTCACGATCGTGGACGACGGGCGCGGCTGCGATCCGGCCATGCTCCTGGCCGCGTCCAGGGGGCTGGGAATGCGGTCGATGCGCACGCGCGCCGAGGCGATCGGCGGCAGCCTGGACGTCCTGGCGCGGCCCGGACGCGGCGTTCGGCTGCGGGTGGGCTGGCTCGTCCCCCCGGCCGGATGGAAGGACTCGGGTGTCCGGTCGGTCGGCTGGTTCGAGCCTGCTACGGCTTCTCGCCAGGCAGCATCGTGAGTTGCAGGGCGGTCCGGAGGCTTGCCGCCCATTGCGCGGCATCGACACGCCGTCCCAGGAGCATGGACGCGGCGAGCGAGCTGTCGTGCAGTTCGACCAGGTCCTGCATCGGACGGCCCAGCGCCATCCCCAGCACCCCCCAGGCAGGCGGCTGCAGCAGCGTTGACGCCACCAGCAGCACCTGCCCCCCGCTGGCGGTCGCGGCCACGTTGCAGACCTTGCGCGTGCCGACCACCACGTCGCCCGGCCCCCTCGCGCGGAAAGCCGCCCAGGCCGGCAGCACCGGGCCGGTGTAGGGCGCAGCGGAGCCCAGCCCCATCTGGTTCAGCCAGCGCACGTGCAACGCTCCGAGCCACCGCGCGGCCAGGAGCGCGGACACGCCGGAGCCCGGCTGCACCGGCAGCCGGACGCAGACCCGCAGCATCCAGGGGCCCTCCAGTTCCGCGGCCTGCGCGGCGCGCGATCGGTGCCACTGGATGTGTTGCACCGCGGCCGGGGAGGGTTGGCTCGCCGGCAGGAGCAGGCGCACGCGCGTCGGCACGAGGACCTGGAAGCGGGGCGGGTGGGACATGAGCTCCTCCGTCGTGGATTGCCCGTCGATTGCGGGATCCATGAAGCTTCAGCGCAAGCGCGCGCGGCTTTTTGACGGTTCTCAAGGTCGGTGCTGGGGGGACGGCGTACAACAATGTGTAAAGCCGTCGCAGCGGAAAGCCCGAGTGAGGATGGGCCGTCCTCTTGACAGTTGTCAAGAAATGTGTTTTCTCCATCTCTTCGGACCCGACCAACCAGGCCAGACGCATGCATCAAGACGAACGCCCGACGCCGCTCAGCACCGTCCTGGTCATCGACGACCACGACATCGTGCGCTTCGGGCTGGAGATGCTGGTGCACGCCTGCCCGCAAGTGCGGCTGGCGGGCTCGGCCGGATCGCTGTCCGAAGGGCTGGGCCTGATCCGCTCGACGCGGCCCGACCTCGTCATCACCGACATGAGCGTGGGGGACTCGGACGGGCTCGCCACCGTCCGGGCCGTCGTCGCCGCCCAGGGGGAACGGGCCGTGCTGATCGTCTCGTTCCACGACGAAATGATCTATGGCGAACAGGCCATCGCGCTCGGCGCCCGCGGCTACCTGATGAAGGAAAACGCGCATGCCTCAGTCATCGCCGCGTCGCTGACCATCCTCGATGGCGGCACGTGGATCAGCCCGCGCCTCAATGCCTTCCTGCTCAAGCGAATGCTGAAGGTCCAGCACGGGGGTCCCTCGCAGGGCGGGACGGGAACGTTCAGCGCGCGGGAATTCGAGGTCCTGCAGTTGCTCAAGTCCGGGAAGAGCACCAAGGAGATCGCGCGCGTGATGGACGTGAGCGTGCGCACCGTGGACCTGCATCGGGCGCGCATCAAGCGCAAGCTCGGACTTCGCACCGGCGCGGAACTTATCGCGTTCGCGTCGAGCCGGCTGTAGCGGCGCGGGCAGGTACACCCCGACAAACTACAGCGCATGATTACGTAGAACTGCAGTAACCACTGGTTCTGCAACGCGCATGATCTTCCTCCCGCATCGAATGCAGAAGAAGGAGGGGACGAAATGAATGAAACAACCGCCCTGCCCGCAGCCTCGGCCTCGCGCCTCATGCCCTTCCTGCAGGTGCCTCCCAAGGGGTTGCCGTCGCCCTCGCCCTTCCCGGTGCCGCGCTGCGAAACCTGCGCCGTCCGGCAGATGTGCCTTCCGGGCGGCCTCGAGATGGAAGGCGACGTCGTGCTGCGCAAGCTCCTGATGGGGCCACGGCGCCTGCGCAAGGGACAGCGACTGTACATGGCAGGCGAGCCGTTCCAGTTCCTGTACGCGGTGCGCTGCGGCACCCTGAAGTCGACGCTGCCGCTTGCCAACGGGTGCGACCAGGTGACCGGCTTCCACCTGGCGGGCGACCTCCTCGGACTTGACGGCCCCGCGACCGGCCAGCACCCTACGGGCGCGGTCGCGCTGGAGAACACCGACACCTGCGCAATCTCCTACGCGCAGTTGTTGGAAGCCTGCGCAGAGTCCCGGCCGTTGCGCCGCCGCGTCGGGCAGCTCATGGCGGCACAACTGGTGCGCGAACACGGCACCCTGCAGCTGATGGCGCGTTCGCACACGGAAGCGCGGGTGGCCGGGTTCCTGCTGTCCATGGCCCAGTCCATGCGGGAACGCGGCTACTCGGCCCGCGAGTTCCAGCTGCGCATGTCGCGCGCGGAAATCGGCAGCTATCTCGGCATGTCGCTGGAGACGGTCAGCCGCAGCCTGTCGACGTTCGATCGCGGTGGGCTGGTGCGCGTGCGCAGCCGCTGGATCGAGCTGCTCAAGCCGGACGAGCTTCAAAGCTCCTACGCGA
>JAJNBO010000107.1 GCA_021156245.1 Ramlibacter sp.
CGTCCGCACCGACTGGAGACGTACAGCGTCTGTTGCGAGAAACCGATGCCGTCGCCGAGGTCCACAACACCATCCGCTCGGGAGTGCCCGTTCGCCTGGTCCAGAAGGATTGACGGGAGAGGGGAACATCCATGGCCCATCCTTCCACCGAAGTGCGAACCGCCCGCCCCGGCGACATGCAACACGCGGTCGCCGCGATCGTCTCTGCGTTCCTGATCGACCCCGCGGCCCGCTTCGCCTGGCCCCTGGCGCACGATTACCTTGCGGCGATGCCCCTGGCCATCCACCAGTTCGCCGGCGCTTGCTTCCAGCACGACACCGTGTTCATCTCCACGGATCTTTGCGGCACGGCGCTCTGGCTGCCGCCAGGCGTGCAACCGGACGCAGCAGCGCTGGAAAAGGTCTTTCGCGACACGGTGAAGCCCGGGCACCTGGACGACCTGCTGGCCACTTTCGAGAAGATGGACCAGTCGCATCCGAAGGAGGCGCACTGGTACCTGCCGATGATCGGCGTCGATCCAAGGGCCCAGGGCAAGGGGATCGGGGCGGAATTGATGCGCCACGGCGTCGCGCGCTGCGACCGGGACCGGGCCCTGGCCTACCTGGAAACGGCCAACCCGCGCAACATCCCGCTCTACGAACGGTTCGGCTTCGAAGCCATGCCGTCGTTCCAGGTGGGTGCTGCACCGCGCATGACGCCGATGCTCCGGCGGCCCCGGTAACCGAACCCTGCCCCGCCGAAGCGGCGATTGCCATCCGCAGGTTTGTGCGCGACCATCCACGTTGACCACGAACCCCAGGAGGCCCGATGCCCCGGCAAATCGTTTTCACCCCCAAGGCGGCGAAGCCGCCGCCAGCCTACAGCCAGGCCGTCAAGGCCGCAGGCCTGGTCTTCGTCTCCGGCACCGCTCCTGCCGATCCGGCGACCGGCGCGCTCGTGGGCACGACGATCCAGGAGCAGACCAGGCAGTGCCTGTCCAACATCCGGGCCATCCTGGAGGAAGCGGGCAGCTCGCTGGACAAGGTGGTCAGCGTCACGGTCGTCCTGGCGGACGAGGACGACTTCGCCGGCATGAACGAAGAGTGGTTGAAGTGGTTTCCTTCCCATCCGCCGGCGCGCCAGGGCGCCAAGCTGCCTGCGCGCATCCCCGGCCTGAAGGTGTCGATCGCCGCCATCGCAGAGGCCTGACGGGCGCCGCCCGCCAACGACCGCACGCAAGGGAGTCATCGTGACGATCAAGCGCATGGACAACGTCGGCATCGTCGTGGAGAACCTGGACGCCGCCATCGAGTTCTTCACGGAGCTCGGCCTCGAGCTCGAAGGTCGCGCGCCGATCGAAGGCGACTGGGCCGATGGCGTCACCGGCCTGAAGAACATGCGGGTCGAGGTCGCCATGATGCGCACCCCCGACGGCCACGGCCGCGTGGAGCTCTCGCGCTTTCTCGCGCCACCTGTCGTCGCCGACCATCGCAGCGCCGCCGTCAACGCGCTCGGCTACCTCCGCGTGATGTTCACCGTCGACGACATCGACCGTACGCTGGCCAAGGTCCGCAAGTGCGGCGCCAAGCTCGTTGGCGTGGTGGCCCGGTACCAGGACTCCTACCGTCTCTGCTACATCCGCGGGCCGGAAGGCATCCTGATCGGGCTGGCACAGGAGATGGGGCCCCGATAGGGACTGCCCGTTTCGACCACACTCGTCTCTTCCACTCTTGAAGGTGCACTCCCATGGCCTCGTTCCTCGATCCCAAATCCGTGCACGACCCCGGGCCGGCGTATAGCCACTCCGCCGTCGTGCCTGCCGGCACGGAGCTGGTGTTCCTCTCCGGCCAGGTGGGCATGCGGCCGGACGGCTCGGCGCCGGAAACCGTCGGTGAGCAGGCCCAGCAGGTGTTCGCGAACATCGGTGCGATTCTGAAGGCGCATCGCCTGGATGCGTCCTCGATCGTCAAGCTCACGGCGTTCCTCGTCGCCGGGCACGACATCCAGCCGGTTCGCGCCGCACGGGTCAAATTCCTGGAGGGGCATCGGCCGACCTCCACCTTCGTCTATGTGCCGCAACTCGTGGATCCGAAGTGGCTGGTGGAGGTGGAGGTGATCGCAGCACGGTCGCGCCAATGAAGAAGAGATCCAGGAGCGGCGGCGTCCGTCATCCCGCGCGGAACACGATCCTGTTCGGGGTGCTGACGCTCGCCGGCTTCGTCCTCGTTGTCATGGGCTGGGCCGACATGCGCGAGACCGGCCGTTCCGGCTCACCTTTGCTGGCGCTGGGCCTGTTCCCCGCGCTGCTGGGGCCGATCTTCCTGGTTTACTACGGGACCAGGATCGGTGCGTTCCGCGAGATGCGCGCAGGGCGGAGCGCCATTGCACGCTGGACGGTTCCGCCCGAGCAGTTCAATCGCTTCCGCGCGGAAGAAGAGCGCGTTCCCGCGGGCAGCGTCACGGTCAACTTCTACAAGCCTCCGCGCGACACGCCAGCCGAAGGCGTGGAAGTGATCTTCTCGGACCGCGCCGTGTTGATCGGCGACGGCTATTTCCCCTTGTCCACGACGGGCGGACGTCGCGTGGGGAGCGTTCGCTACGTGCCTTCCGATCCTCCGTCGCTGGAGTTCGGCATGGTCCTGGTCAGCGGCGCGCAGACTTCCAGCGCGACGATCGGCACGGTTCGCACGGCGCACACGCTGCGGGTGCCGGTGGCGCTGGATGCCCGGAATCAGGCCGGGGCCGTCGTGAATGCTTACCAGGCTCACATCGATCGGCGGTAAGGTGCGGGAATGAACTGGGGCCTGGAAGATGTCGTGGCGGCCGCGATGCTGCTGTCGGTGGCGGGGATCGGAGTGGTCCTCGTGCGCCGGCATGTGCATGGCAGGAGGCAACGCGTGGCGCTCATCGCGTTGATCGTGCTCGCGTTCCTTGTGGTGTGGGCGGAGCTCGCCGTGGGCATCTTCCACTGAGGAGAGGAAGCCCTGGGTTCCCGCCTTCGCGGGAATGACGTCTCACGCCCGCGTGCTATCAAATCGCTAGTGCAGAGCCAGCCGGGCACAAGCCTCCGCGTCTGCCTCATCAGCCCCATCTCCGCCTGCACCAAAGCCCTCGTGCAGACGACACCCTCCGTCAAGTCGCTCCTACAGTCCCGCAGAGTCCGGGTTCCTACAGTTGTTCGCACAGGTTGCCGCACCTTCTGCGGTTGTCGAATATACGAACTGGAAGGTTGATCTTATGAACACGAAATTCATTGGTGCGGTTGTCACGGCCGCCGCGATGCTGGGTCTGGGCGGCTGCGCCTCGATGGACCGCCAGACCACCGGCACGGTGGGCGGCGCTGTGGTGGGCGGTGTGGTCGGCGGTGCCGTGGGCGGCACGGGCGGCGCCATCCTGGGCGCCGGCGCTGGCGCTGTCATCGGCAACCAGGCTTCCAAGCGCTAAATTTCAGATCGGGTAGGTCAGCGAGCAGGCACCTTCTCGCTGCCATGGCCGAACGCCGGCTGGCCAATCATGGCCAGCCGGCGTTCGGCATTCCGCTTCCCCGCGAACAGGGGGCGCGCTGGTCGAACAGGCCTCAAGAGTGTCTCTTCTACCTCAGCCGACGCGTCAACACCTTCACCGCGCCCTGCGCACTGCCGACAGGTTGATTCACGTCGTTCCTACAGCCCCGCACTTCCCGCGCCCCTACAGTCGTTCGCACAGGTGCCGCACTTCCTGCGGCGAGTGAACAAACGAACTGGAAGGTTGATGTCATGAACGCGAAATTCATTGGTGCGGTCGTCACCGCCGCTGCGATGCTGGGACTCGGCGGGTGCGCCGGCATGGACCGCCAATCCCAGAACACGGTGGGCGGCGCCGTGGTGGGGGGCGTCCTCGGCGGCGCCGTGGGCGGCACGGGTGGCGCGGTGCTCGGTGCGGGCGCTGGTGCTGTCATCGGCAACCAGATGACCCCGCCCCGCCGTTACTGAGCTCAGATCGGATAGATCAGCGAGTTGAGCACCATCTCGCTGTCATAGACGCACGTCCGGCTGGCCAGCTTCAGGCCGGCCGGCGTTCGCACGATCTCGTCGATATAGCGGCCCACGTTGTACACCTCGCTGGCATCGCCCGGCCGGGTGCGGAACACCGCGTAGTTCGCCTGGGCGCGGATGCGTCCACCCTCTTCGTCTTCCTGCACGAGGGCGGGGCTCACCACGTGGCGCGTGTAGTACGGGCCGTGGTAGATCGTCTGCGTGATGCCGTACACGCGATCCTTCATCATTCCCTGGCTTTCCAGCGCGATCAGCGCCAGCGGCAACTTGCGGTCGAAGTTCTCGCGCGCCTGCACCGTGTACTTCGCATCAGGCAAGAAGAACTCCGGCCACTCGTCGAACCTGCGTTCGTCCAGCACCGCCGCATAGCGCGCATTCAGCTGGTCGATCTCCAGCTGCAGCAACAGCGCGTCACTCATACGCCCATCACCTTGCGCCAGTAGGCGTACATGCTGCGGATCAAGGTTTCGGTCACCATGTGCTCGGTGCCACCCGTGCCCGTGCCTCCCAGTTCGCACAGCGTGCTGCCGTCCTCGCCCCATTGCTGGAAGCCGCGCTGGCTGAACTCGATCACTTCGCCGTCGTCGGCGCTCACGAAGCCGGCAGGCCCGAACAGGTTGGCCTGCCGCAGCCGGCGGCGGGTCATCTCCTCGCTGTCGTCGGCAAAGCCGAAGTGCGTCCACACGAAGTCGAATTCGCCTTCGCCGCGCGGCACGATGTGGCGCGTGGAGAGCGAGTTCACCTGCTGCTGGATGATCAAACTGGGGAACAACGTGATCATCGTGACGCTCGGCGTGATCTGCTGCCCCGGCTTCGACGGGTCATCGACCTTCCACCACGGCTCCGGCACCACGTCCAGGATGCGCGCGTCGTTCAGCGCCATGTCCGCCTTGAAGCTGGTCACGCCTTGGGTCACCGCCTTGTTCTCGCCGCCGTCGTTGCGGCTGGAGATCATCACGGCGTGCCGGCCGTGTTCGTCCATCACCATGCGGCTTTTCTGGTCGGCGCGCCACAGGCCGAAGGTGACGAACCAGGTGTGCAGCAGGCCCGGGTGGTACGGGTCCTTGATGTTCTCCATCATCAGCTTCCAGTTGCCCGGAATGCGCTGGCGGTTGTAGCCCAGCAGGCTGAGCTTGCGGCCGGCGAAGATGCGGTCCAGCCATGGCATGACGTCGGGGCCGAGGTACCGGTCCAGCGGCTCGGCGTCCTCGCTGAAGGTCGCGAACACCAAGCCATGCAGCACTCCGACGCGCAGGCGCGTGAGCCCGTGGTTCTTGACGTCGAAGCCTTCGGGCATGCCGCCGTTCACGCAGGGCTGGCCATTCGCATCCACCGCCTGCACGCCGTCCTTGAACGGCAGGCCGGCCAGCTCGCCATTGAGCTTGTACGTCCACTGGTGATACGGGCAGACGAAGCTGCGTGCGTTGCCGTGCGGCTGCTGGCAGAAGCGCACGCCGCGGTGGGCGCAGCGGTTCTCGACCACTCGCAATCCGTGATCGGTGCCCCGGTCCTTGGGCGCCACCCGGTCGCGCACCAGGATCACCTGGCGCTCCCCCACCCACGTCAGCTTGAAGTCGCCGACGTTCGGCACCTCCACCTCCAGCCCCACGTAGCACCAGTGCGCTCCGTAGAAGATCTTCTGCAGCTCCTGCTCATAGAGCTGCGCGTCGGTGTAGGCCCAGAAGGGCACGCGGCTGGACCCGCTGCCGGCCCAGCGGGAAAAGGTGACGGGCGCGTTCATGCCGCTAGTATCGCGCGATGCGCAAATTCCTACTCCCCCTGGCCGCGGCGGCGCTGCTCGCCGGCTGCGCCGCCCCCGGCCCCGAACTGAACGTCCAGGCCCCGGCCGATGCCGAGTGTCCCAAGGAGGTGCCGGCAGGCGCCCGCTGCTACACCGGGGAGGACGGCGCCGGCTCGTTCTACTGGATCGCCATCCCGGCGAACTGGGACAAGAAGGTGCTGGTGATGCACGCCCACGGCGGCCCCGCGGACACCGGCGCGTCCCGACCCGAGCGCAGCCTGGAAGACCTGCAGCGTTGGGCGGTGACGGTGAAGGCTGGCTATGCGTGGGCGGGCTCCACCTACCGCCGCGGCGGCTACGGCGTCACGATGGCGGCGGAAGACACCGAGCGGCTGCGCAAGATCTTCGTGCGCTTCTTCGGCCCCGCGCAGCGGACGATCCTGCACGGCCAGAGCTACGGCGGCGGCGTGGCGTCCAAGGCGGCCGAACTGTTCCCGCGCTCGTGGGACGGCGTGCTGCTCACCAGCTCCGTGCTGGGCGGCGGCCAGCGTGCCTACAACTTCCGGCTGGACTTGCGCGCCGTCTACCAGTACGTGTGCCGCAATCATCCGAAGCCCGATGAAACGCAGTACCCGCTGTGGATGGGGTTGCCTGCCGACAGCCAGCTCACGCGGCAGGAACTGGCCGCACGCGTGGACGACTGCACCGGCGTGCGCAAGCCGGAGGCGCAGCGCACGCCGCTGCAGCGCGCCAACCTGGCCACGATCACGAACGTGCTGAAGATCCCGGTGTCCTCCTTGCTCGGACACCTGAACTTCTCCACTTGGCTGTTCCGCGACATCACCCAGCTGCGCATGGGCAACCGCAATCCGTTCACCAACGTGGGCGCGGTGTACCGCGGCTCCACCGACGACAACGCGCTGAATGCGGGCGTGCAACGCTACGCGGCGGATCCGGGGGCGGCGGCGCAACTGGCGCAGGACAGCGCGCCGCAAGGGAAATTGGCGATGCCGGTGCTGACGCTGCATGCGGCCAACGACCCCACCGCGTTCGTCGAACTGGAGGCGCTGTACCGCGAGGTCGTGCAGCGTGGCGGCAGCGGCGACAAGCTGGTGCAGATCTTTACCGACGAATCGCAGCACAGCTACCTGGCGGACGCGCAGTACCCCGCGCTGTTCACGGCGCTGCTGCAGTGGGTGGAACGCGGCGACAAGCCGTCGCCGCAGACGGTGCTGGATCTGTGCAAGGGCTACGAGCCGGCCTTCGGCGGCACCTGCCGCGTCCGGCCGGCTTACCAGCCGCCGCCTTATGACAGCCGGGTGGCTCCGCGCCCCTGAAGAGCCGCGGCGCTCAGGCCTGCGCCGCCGCCTTGCGGTTGGCGCGCCAGGCGCCCGCCAGCACGACGATGCCGGGGATGAGGATCGTGGCCCAGATGATCTTGTCCAGGTTCTCCTTGACCCACGGCAGGCTGCCGAGGAAGAACCCTGCGGTCACCAGCCCCACCACCCAGATGCCGCCGCCCACGATGTTGTAGACGGTGAACTTCACCCGCGTCATCTCGGCGATTCCCGCGATGAAGGGGATGAAGGTGCGCATGAAGGGGAAGAAGCGTGCCAGGATGATCGTGATGCCGCCGTACTTTTCGTAGAAGGCATGGGACCGGTCGAAGGCGGCGCGGTTGAAGAAGCGCGACTGCTCCCACTGGAAGACGCGCGGGCCGAACCAGCGGCCGATGGAGTAGTTGCACTGGTCGCCCAGCACGGCCGCCGCCCACAGCAGCCCCACCGCGACCGGATAGCTCATGAGCCCCACGCCGCACAGGGCGCCGACCACGAACAGCAGGGAGTCCCCCGGCAGGAAGGGCATGACCACCACGCCCGTTTCCACGAAGATGACCAGGAACAACAGCGCATAGACC
>JAJNBO010000108.1 GCA_021156245.1 Ramlibacter sp.
CTGGTGTTCGAGAACGAGCGCCTGCAGCAGCGCATGAACCAGTTCTTCGACAAGGTGGAATCGTCGCTGAAGCAGTGCCTGCGCGCCAGCTCGGACGGCGCCACCCCCACCGTCGACGCACAGGTGCGGGCCTCGGTGATGACCGCCTTCATCGTCGGCCGACTGCAGCGCTTTGCCCGCTCCGGCTTCAAGCGCATGCCGTCGGAGCACCTGGAAGCTTCGCTCGCGCGGATGCTTTGAGGCCCTTGCCGGGGTGCGCCTTCGCGCAACCCGGCCTACGGATCTGCGATCCGCCGCCCGCAGGCCGGGTTTCGCGAACGCGAACCCCGGCGTCCAACGCACAATCCCGTTTCCATGTTGCGAATCCGCCTCGCCGGCGAGGATGCGCTCCTGCATCCGAGCGGCACGTTGTTCCTGACCGCCCGCGCCACGCTGCTGGTCGCCGACGCGCACTTCGGCAAGGCGGTGAGCTTCCGCAAGCTCGGCGTGCCGGTCCCGCGTGGAACGACCACCGAAACGGTCGGCAAGCTGGATGGCGCCATCGCCGACACCGGCGCTCGGCGCGTGGTGTTCCTCGGGGACTTCCTGCATTCCGTGCGCTCGCACGCGGCGGGCACGCTCGGCGTGCTGCACGCATGGCGCGAGCGCCATGCGCACCTGGAACTCACGCTGGTGCGCGGCAACCACGACGACCGCGCGGGCGACCCGCCGCGCAGCCTGGGCTTCGAGGTGGTGGACGAGCCCCTGATGCTGGGCCCTTTTGCGCTGTGCCACCACCCGCGCCCCGTCGAAGGCGCCTACGTGCTCGCCGGCCACTGGCACCCGTGCATCAGCGTGGCGGGCCGCGCCTTCGAACGCCTGAGATTGCCCTGCTTCTGGATGGGGGACGACAGCGGCCAATTGCCGCGCCACGCCGTCGGCATCTTGCCGGCCTTCGGCAGCTTCACCGGCATGCATCGCATCGAGCCACGGGCCGGCGACCGCATCTTCCCTGTCGCCGGCGACGTGGTGCGCGCCTTGCCGGTGCTGCCTGTGCCGTAGCACCGGCGTCGGTGTCCCGCTGACAGGGGCCGTCAGTCCCCGCTGGCGAACGGGAGCCGGCCCACGCCATGCAATAGGACCATCCCAACAAGGAGCGTCCCATGAACCGCAAGCAACTCAGCGTCGCCGTCGCCATCGCGGCGATCTTTTCGGTCCCCGCCTTCGCGCAGAGCGGCAGCGCCAGCGGCGGCGCAGCAGCCGGATCGGGGACCGCCGGCACGCCTGCGCCCGCGAGCACCAGCGCCAACGTGAACACGAACACCGGTTCGCAGGCCCAGCCGGCGCCGAGCGGCAGCGTCTCGACCGCCCCGGCGGCCCCCGTGTCCTCCAGCGCCAACACCGGCGTGACCTCCGGCACCGGCGTGCCAGTGACCTCCGGTACGGGTGTCGCCGTCGTGCCGGCCGCGCCGCTCCATGGCTCGGTGCACACGCACCGCGTCCTGCCTGGCAGCGCCGTCGTTCCGTACAACACCACCACCGTGATGGGTGCGCCGGGTGCGGCCACGTCCAGCACGACGACCATCACCCACAGCTGGGCCAACGTGCCGGCCGACGCGCATGCGCGCGGCGACTTCCACCGCTGGCAGTCCCTGAGGTAGGCTAGGCGACGCGGGCGCCGACCTTGGCCCCTGCCGCGACGATCTCGTTCCAGGTCGTGTCGTCCAGCACGATGCCGGCGACGTCGCGCTCGCGGCGCGCCTTGCGTTCGGGCTCACCGGCCAGCATGACGCCGCCCGTGTCGGGTGCGGGCGGGCTTTGCTTGAGCCACTCGACGAACGCCAGCGCCTCGCCCGCGAAGGCGTCCTGCGTGCCCAGCCTGCGCGGGTCGACGAGCACCGTGAACATTCCGTTGATGACCGCCCGCAGGTTGTCCGCGGGCCGGTGCCAGGTGCCACTGCCCGTCAGAGCGCCACCGAGCAGTTCGCACGCGACGGCCATGCCGTAACCCTTGTGCTCGCCGAACGCGAGCAGCGCGCCGAACATGCCGCCCGGCTGCGGAACGACGACCACGCCCGGGTTGGTGGTCGGACGGCCGGTCTCGTCGATCAGGTAACCCGGCTCCACCTGCCGGCCTTCGTTGTGGGCCACGCGCATCTTGCCTTGCGCCACGCGGCTGGTCGCGAAGTCCAGCACGAAGGGCGGCTTGCCGGGAAGCGGCACGCCGACGCAGAAGGGATTGGTGCCGTAGCGGCCGTCGCCGCCGCCGAAGGGCGCGACCACCGGGCGCGACTGCACGTTGACGAAGTGGATCGAGACGAGGCCGCGTTCCACCGCCATCTCCGCGAAGTGGCCGATGCGTCCGAGGTGGTGCGCGTTCGCCAGCGCCACGATGCAGCTGCCGGTGTCCTGCGCGCGCTGCATGCCGAGCGCCATCGCTTCCGCCCCGACCACCTGGCCGTAGCCGCGGCGGCCGTCGAGGGCGAGCATGCTGCCGGCGTCGAGTCTCACCTCGATGCCGGTGTTCGGCTTCAGCCCGCCTTCCAGCACCGCGTCGATGTAGCGCGGCACCATGCCGACGCCGTGAGAGTCGTGGCCGCTCAGGTTGGCAAGCACCAGGTTCTCGGCGACCGTCTGCGCCTCCTGAGCCGAGCTGCCGGCGGCCTGGATGATGTTGGTGACGGTGGCGCGCAATTGCGCGGCGGGGAAGGTCTTGCTCATGTCTTGGAAGTAGTGATCACATGACTGCGCCGACTTGCCAGGGCACGAATTCGTTCTGGCCGTAGCCATGCTGTTCGCTCTTGCTGTGCTCGCCGGAGGCGGTGGCCAGCACCAGGCGGAAGATGCGTTCGCCCATTTCCTGGACGGACGCCTTGCCGTCGATGATCTCGCCGCAATTGATGTCCATGTCCTCTTCCTGCCGCTGCCACAGCGCCGTGTTGGTGGCGATCTTCAGCGAAGGCGAGGGCGCGCAGCCGTAGGCGGAGCCGCGGCCGGTGGTGAAGCAGATCATGTTGGCGCCGCCCGCCACCTGGCCCGTCGCGCTGACCGGGTCGTAGCCCGGCGTGTCCATGTAGACGAAGCCGTGCTCCGTCACCGGCTCGGCGTACTCGTACACCGCCTGCAGGTTGCTGGTGCCGCCCTTGGCCACCGCGCCCAGCGACTTCTCGAGGATGGTGGTCAGGCCGCCGGCCTTGTTGCCGGGCGACGGGTTGTTGTTCATCTCGCCTTCGTTCACCTCGGTGTAGTGCTCCCACCAGTGGATGCGTTCCACCAGCTTCTCGCCCACCTCGCGCCTCACCGCGCGGCGCGTCAGCAGGTGCTCGGCGCCGTAGATCTCAGGCGTCTCCGACAGGATGGCCGTGCCGCCGTGCGCCACCAGCAGGTCGACCGCCGCACCCAGCGCCGGGTTGGCGCTGATGCCGGAGTAGCCGTCGGAGCCACCGCATTGCAGGCCGATGGTGATGTGCGCGGCGCTGCAGGGCTCGCGCCGGATGCGGTTGGCGGCAGGCAGCATCTGCTTGACGAGCGAGACGCCTTTCTCCACCGTCTTGCGCGTGCCGCCGGTGTCCTGGATGTTGAACACCTGCAGTGTCTCGCCCTCGCGCAGGCTGCTGTGCGCCAGCCAGGCGTTGATCTGGTTGGCCTCGCAGCCCAGGCCCACGACGATGACCGCCGCGAAGTTCGCGTGCGTGGCGTAGCCCGCGAGCGTGCGCTCGAGGATCTGCATGCCCATGCCTTCGGTGTCCATGCCGCAGCCGGTGCCGTGCGTCAGCGCCACGACGCCGTCGACGTTGGGGTACATCTCCAGCGCCGCCGGATTCGTCAGGCGCGAGAAGTGATCCGCGATCGCCCGCGCCGCGGTCGCGGAGCAGTTCACGCTGGAGAGCACGCCGATGTAGTTGCGGGTCGCGACGCGACCGTCGGCGCGCTTGATGCCCATGAAGGTGGCTTCGCGCAGCGGAGGCTGCGGCTTCACGTCCGCGCCGAAAGCGTAGTCACGCGCGAACGCGCCGCCTTCCGGCCCCATGTCCAGGTTGTGCGTGTGCACGTGCTCGCCGGCAGCGATGGGCTTGCTCGCAAAGCCGATGATCTGGTTGTAGCGGCGCACCGGCTCGCCCGGCGCGATGCTGCGCATGGCGATCTTGTGGCCGGGCGGGATGAGGCCGCGCGCCGTGACGTTCTCGACCGTCGTGCCGCCCACGAGCTGGCTGCGCGCGATGAGGACGTCGTCGGCGGGGTGGAGTCGGATGAAGGGGGTCATGGTGCGTGTTCGTCATCCCCGCGCAGGCCGGGATCCAGGGCTTTCAAGGAATGCGGACGCCCTGGGTTCCCGCCTTCGCGGAAATGACGCCTTTCTCAATAAAACATCTTCGGCAGCCACAGGACCGCCTTGGGGAAGTAGGTGATGATGCCGAGCGACAGGAGCAGGGGCACCAGCCACGGCAGGATCGCCATCGTGGTGCGTTCGACGGACAATTTTGCCACCCGTGCCAGCACGAACAGCACCATGCCCATCGGTGGGTGCAGCAAGCCGATCATGAGGTTCAGCACCATCACCAGCCCGAAGTGCACGAGGTCGATGCCGAGCTGCTGGCAGATCGGCACGAGGATAGGAACCAGGATGGTGATCGCCGCCGTCGGCTCGAGGAAGCAGCCGACGAAGAGCATCAGCAGGTTGGCCAGCAGCAGGAACACCCACTGTTCCTTGGTGAACGCCAGCACCCACGACGAGATGGCGGCCGTCACGCCGGTGGCGGTGAGCATCCAGCCGAAGATGCTGGCGGCGGCGACGATGAAGAGCACGGTCGCCGTGGTCTCCACCGTGTCGAGCGAGATCTTGATGAAGCTTTTCCAGTTCAGCGTGCGGTACCAGAAGAAGCCCAGCACCACGGCCCACAGGCACGCCGCGATGGCGCCTTCGGTGGGCGTGAAGATGCCGGTGGTCATGCCGCCGATCAGCAGCACCGGCGTCATGATGGGCAACACCGCCTGGAAGCGGAAGATGCGGTCGAGGGTGAAGAGCACGATCCCGCCGCCCAGCACCGTCCACTGGGGATGCAGGCCGACCTTGACGATCAGCAGCCACAGGGAGACGGGCCACGCCGCCACCACCAGCGTCTCGGCCAGCGCCTTGAGCACGCGCGGCCATTCGAACTTGATGTCGCCGCCCCAGCCGTTCTTGTGCGCGAAGTACGCGACGGTCAGCATCATCAGCACGGCCATCAGGATGCCTGGCAGGATGCCGGCGAGGAACAGCGCGCCGACGCTCACGTTGGCCATCATCCCGTAGATCACGAACGGGAGGCTGGGCGGGATGATCGGGCCGAGCGTGGCCGAGGCAGCGGTCACGCCGACCGCGAACTCGGTGTCGTAGCCGTGGTCCTTCATGGCCTTGATCTCGATGGTGCCCAGGCCCGCGGCATCGGCGATCGCCGTGCCGCTCATGCCCGCGAACACCACCGAGCCCACCACGTTGACATGCCCGAGGCCCCCCTTCAACCAGCCCACCAGCGCCAGCGCATAGTTGTAGATGCGGTTGGTGATGCCGGCGTTGTTCATCAGGTTTCCGGCCAGGATGAAGAACGGCACGGCGAGCAGCGGGAAGCTGTCGATTCCGCTCACCATCCGGTGGATCACCACGAAGGGCGGCAGGTTGCCCGTCCACAGGATGTAGATCAGGGCGGAGCCCGCCATGGCGATGGCGACCGGGAGGCCGCCGCTCATGAGGAGCAGGAAGAGGACCTTGAGCATGCTTCGTTCTCGTTGTTCTGTTTTCTTGTTGTTCTAGTCGTCGGTCATTTCCGTCATCGGCCGCTCCAGCACCGTCCAGCCCCGCTGGTAGTGGCGTCGCGCCACCAGCACCGACCGGAAGGCCATCATCGCGAAGCCGACCAGGCAGACGCCGTAGACCCAGTTCATCGGCAGGTCCACCATGGTCATGCGCGAGTTGCTGCCCAGCTTGAGCATCATCATCAGCGTCAGCACCACGGCGGCGGCGAAGAACGCGATGCGCAGGATGTCCACGGCCGTCGCCATCGCCCGCGCCATGCGCCGCGGCATGTAGCGATAGAAGAAGTCGACCTGGATGTGGTTGTTCTTGACCACGCCGAGCGTCGCGCCCGTGAACACCACCGCGATCAGCAGGTAGCGGGCGATCTCCTCCGTCCAGGCGGCGGAGTCGTTCAGCACGTAGCGCGTGAAGAACTGGTAGAAAACCACGCCGCCCAGCACCCAGAAGAAGGCCAGGGCCACCCAGGCTTCGGGCGGCGTGCCGGAGAGATCCACCGCTTCGTCCTGCGCGTGGAACTCCCCGTCGGCGCCCATCACGGGCGCCATGTCGTCGATGGTCGCCACGTGCCCGTGCGCGTGCGGCGCAACGGGCCCGGCGGTGCGCGCCGTGTCGCTCACTTCAGGCCGACGATGCGGTCCCAGTCCTTCTTGTCCAGCTTCATGGACTCGAAGGTGATGTTCTTCAGCACGTTCTGCTGGAAGGCGCCGCGGTCCACGGTGACCACGTTGATGCCCTTCTTCTTGAACTCGTCGACCAGTTCGCCTTCGCGCTTGCGGATGTCGTTGGTGGCGCGCTCCGCGGCTTCCTGCGTGACCTCGAACAGGATCTTCTGTTCGGCCGGGCTCAGCTTGGACAGCGTGCTCGGCGAGACCACGGTGAGCAAGGAGTCGGCGATGTGGCCGGTGAGGATGATGTTCTTCTGCACCTCGAAGAACTTCTTGGCCTCGATGGTGGGCAGCGGATTCTCCTGCGCATCGACCGTGCCGTTCTGCAGGGCCAGGTACACCTCGGCGAAGGCGATCGGCGTCGGGTTGGCGCCGCAGGCACGGGGCAGCGCGGTGTAGGCCGGCGCGTCGGGAACGCGGATCTTGATGCCCTTCATCTGCTCGCACGTGGTGAACAGCTTGTTCGACGTGGCGTGGCGTGCGCCGTAGTAGGTGAGGGCGGTCACGGTGTTGCCGGTCGCCTTCTTGTAGCCCTCGGTCAGCTCCTTGAACACGTCCGACTTGGAGTACTTGATCACGTGGTCGGCGTCGCGGAACGTGAAGGGGTAATAGCTGACGGCCAGCCGCGGGAACGACGTGGCCGCGAACGAGGCGCCGGTCAGGATGATGTCGACCGTGCCGAGCTGCAGGCCCTGGTTGATCTCGCTTTCCTTGCCCAGGCTGGAGGCGGGGAACACCTGGATCTCGTACTTGCCGTTGGTGCGCTTCTTGAACTCGTCGCCCGCCCACACGGACCACTTGTGGTACGGCTCGGACGTCTCGTAGACGTGGGCCCACTTCAGCTTCGTCTGCGCGAAGGCGGGTGCCGCCGCGGCCGAGGCCAGGGCGCAGGCCGCGATCAGTTTCAGGGTCAGGCGTTTGCTCATCGATGTCTCCTAGGGGTTTTGCACTGGCGTCAGGAATGGTTGGCGCGGCGCCAGCTCGCGCTGTATCGACTGGTGGCTTTCTTCAGGTGCTGGTGCATCGCGTCGCGCGCGGCTTGCGCATCGCGGGCGCGGATGGCCTCCAGCACCGCCGCGTGCTCCACGAGCGCAGCGTTCCAGGAGGCGGGGTTCTCGAAATAGTCGCCGAGGCGGGTGAAGAGGGGCCCGTGGCGCGCGCTCCAGTAGCTGCGCACCGTGTCGCTCAGCACCTCGTTGCCGCAGGCCTG
>JAJNBO010000546.1 GCA_021156245.1 Ramlibacter sp.
CTGGGCGCGGTCGACCTTGCCGTTGGCGGTGAGCGGCAGCGCATCCAGCACCACCAGGTGCTGCGGCAGCATGTACTCCGGCAAGCGCGCGGCGAGTGCTCGCCGGAACGCGCCCACGTTGGGCGTCTCCGCTTGCGCGACGAAGGCCACGAGGCGCACGTCCTCCTCGCCCAGCTTCTTCAACACCACGGCGCACTGCGCCGCCAGGCCCAGCTCGCGCACGGTGTTGTCGATGCCGGGGAGCTCGATGCGGATGCCGCGCAGGTGAACCTGGTAGTCGCGCCGCCCGAGGATCTCGACGTTGCCGTCGGGATGCACGCGGCCCATGTCGCCCATGGTGTAGAAGCGCCGACCCTCCCGCTGCACGAACTTCTCGGCCGTCAGCTCGTCGCGCTGGTAGTAGCCGCTGGTGACGCCTCTCCCGGCGAAGCAGATCTCGCCCACCACGCCGATGGGCGCCAGCGCGCCGCGCGGATCCATCACGCGAACGGCCGTGTCGGGGAAGGGCTTGCCGACGAAACTGCGCGTGGCCTTCACGTCGCGCGGGATCGGGTACGTGCAGCCCATCACGCTGACCTCGGTGCTGCCGTAGATGACGAACAGCTCCGCGTCGGGGAAGACCGTCTTGAGCTCGTCCTGGATGTGCGGCGGCACGAGGTCGCCGCCGCTGGAAGCATGCCGCATGCGAGGGAACGTCCTGCCGGTGGACGACGTCGAACGCAAGTAGCGGAACAGGCTGCCGAGCAGGCTGGGGCCGCAGTGCAGGACCGTGACGTCCTCCAGCGCCTTCGAAAAGCTTTCCGGCGCGAGCACGTCCTCCCGGTGCATCAGGCGGACGCTGGCGCCCGCGCAAAGCGGCACGAGCAGCTCGAAGAGGCTGATGCTGAACGTGTAGCGCGCCACCGAGATGAACACGTCGTCCGGCCGGAAGCGGTACGTGTGCAGCGCCACGTGGACGTAGTGCGCGAGATTGGCGTGCGTGGACACCACGCCCTTGGGGCGGCCGGTGGTGCCGGACGTATAGAACATGTGGCTGGTGTGCGCCAGCGTGACTTCCACTTCGGGTGGCCCGGTCGGCAGCGACGCCAGGTCCTGCGCATCCACGTCGAAGCAGAATCGCGGGAAGCGGCCGGGCTGCGTGAGCGGCGACAACCGTTCCAGCGTCAGCACCTGGGACGGTTGCGCCTCGTCCACGATCATGCCGATCAGCGCTTCGGGGTGCGTCGGGTCGAGCGGCACGTAGACCGCGCCCAGCTTCCAGATCGCGAGCATCGAGACCAGCACGTCGAACGATGGGGGCAGGCACACCGCGACGCGCGCCGCCGGCGTGACGCCGCGCGCCTGCAACAGGTGGGCCAGCCGGTTGCTGCGCGCATCGAGTTCGCCGTACGTGATGCCGACGCCGTGCAGGCGCGCCGCCTCCGCGCCGGGCCGCGCCCGCGCATGCTGCTCGACCAGGCGGAACACGGGCACCGGGTCGTAGGCGGCCGTCCCGCTGTCGAAGCGAAGGACTTGCTCGTCCTCGGGCGAGAGGAGTTCGAGGTCGCCGACGCGCAGTCGCGCAGAGCCCGCCAGCTGGTGGAGCACCTTGCCGAAGCTCGTCACCAGGCGCCGGACGGTGGCCGGCTGGAACAGCCGCTCGTTGTAGCGCACGCTCAGCGCGTTGCCGGCATGCAGGAAAACGTGCAGGTCATACGGCGTCGTGAGAACCGCAGCCGGCTCCGTGAAGCTCACCGCCACGTTCGTGGAGCTGGCCGGGGACACCTCCGCCTGCAGCGCAACGGCGACGCGCTCGACGAGCGCATCCATCGTCAGTTCGGCATCCACTTCGGAGTCGAGCGCCACGACGCAGGGCCCCCGAAGGACATCGCAGGCGATCTTGTCCTGGCCGGTGTAGCGGTGGAGCAAGGCGACAAAGGCCGCGATGAAGGAGGGCACCGCCATCTCGGCCAGGACCTCCGGGTGGCGGTACATCGCTGCCGCGTAGCCCAGGCTCGACGAGCGCTCGACGTCGAACGGCAGCTGGACGAAGCGCCGTTCCCGGGACCGCGCCCGGGCGACGTCATCGGAAGACCCGGGAATACAGCATGGTGTCGATGATGCGGCCGTCCTTCGTGGCCGCGCAGCGCAGCACCGCGTCGCGGGAGAACCCGGCCTTTTCCAGCACCCGCATGGACGCCGGATTCCATTCGAAGACCTGTGCCTCCAGGCGCGCGAACAGGCCTTCGCTGCCGATGCGGTCGGCCAGGGCGCGTGCTGCCGCGCCCGCGATGCCGCGACCCCAGTAGTCCTCGCCGAGCCAGTAGCCGAATTGCGCGGTGGCCTGGAAGATTCCCTCGCCCGAGATGGCGCCGATGCCGCCGGCCGCGCGCCCGTCCACCTCGATCGCCAGTTGCAAGCTCGCGCCGGGATTGGCCGCGATCGCCAGCCAGAGGTCGGCGTCCTCGGGGGTGTACGGGTGGGGAAAGGTGTGCGTCATGTTGCGCCACACCTTGCGGTTGTTCGCCTGCGCGACCAGGTCGTCCTTGTCGGCCGCGCGCCAGGGACGCAGCAGGCACCCGGGCAACGCGGTCGGCAGGTGGCTGTTCATGGCGCGATGCTAGCCGGGCACGGCGCCAGCGGCGCTCAGCCCCCGAGTTCCTTCACGCGGTCGGAGTTGGTGGTGCTGCGGGCGCCTTTCAGGTGCATCTCGACGTCCGCGGCCTTGTCGCCGACGGCCTGCACGGCCTCGCGCAACTGTTCGACCGTGGCATCGAGCTTCTTCGCCCACCGCGCCGCCGCCTGTTCGTCGTCCAGGTCGATGCGGTCCGGCTCCACGCCTGCGGGTGTCTGCATGAGGGTTCTCCTGTTCGGTTTCCTCCAAGCTAACGCATGGCCGCCGAGGGCGCTGTAGGCCGCCGCCGCAGGTGCGCCCTGGGGCTGCCCGGCCAGCCCCGTATCATCCGCGCATGCCTGCTTACGCATTCGAGGCACTGGACACGGAGGGCGCCACCCAGAAGGGCGTGATCGAAGCCGACACTGCGAAGGCGGCGCGCGGACTGCTGCGTGGCCGGTCACTGGTTCCCCTGGAGGTGCGTCCGGTCTCGACCGGCGAAGGCGCGGGCTCCGTGGGCAGCACGGTGCTATTCCGCCGCAGGATCTTCAGCTCCACCGAACTCGCCATCTGGACGCGGCAACTCGCGGGCCTGGTCGGCTCCGGCCTCACGCTGGAACGCGCGCTGACGGCGCTGGCGGAAGAAGCCGAGAACGAGCAGCACCACCACCTGGTCGCAGCCCTGCGCGCGGAAGTGAACGCGGGTTCCTCGTTCGCTAAGGCGCTGGCCCGCTTCCCGCGCGAGTTCTCCGACATCTACATCGCGGTGGTCGGCGCCGGCGAGCAGAGCGGCCACCTCGGCGCGGTGATGGAGCGCCTGGCCGACGACCTGGAAGACCGGCAGGCGCTGAACGCCCGGCTGATGGCGGC
>JAJNBO010000547.1 GCA_021156245.1 Ramlibacter sp.
GCAGGCCTTCAACATCGGCGGCAGGTTCAAGTTCTGGGGCGGGCTCACGGTCGAGGCGGTCGGCGGCGGGCCGGGGCTCGTCGAGTCGCTCACCGCGGCCGCGAAGAAGAACGGCATCGAGGTCTGGTACGGCGCGCGAGCGGTCTCGTTGCTCGTCGATGACGAGGGGGTTCAAGGCGTTGTCGTGAAGCGGAACGGCAAGACGACCCAGGTGAAGAGCCGGGCCGTCGTGCTCGCGGCGGGCGGCTTCCAGGCGAATCCCGAGTGGCGCGCGCGCTACCTCGGACCTAACTGGGAGCTCGCCAAGGTGCGCGGCACGCGGTTCAACACCGGCGACGTGATCCGCATGGCGCTCGAGGTGGGCGCGGCGCCCACGGGCAACTGGTCAGGCTGCCACGCGGTCGCCTGGGAGAGGAATGCCCCGGAGTTCGGCGACCTCGCGGTGGGCGACCAGTTCCAGAAGCATTCCTATCCGTGGGGCGTGTACGTCAACGCGCTCGGTAGGCGGTTCGTGGACGAAGGTGCGGACTTCCGCAACTACACCTACGCCAAGTACGGGCGCGTCATCCTCTCGCAGCCCGGGCAATTCGCCTGGCAGATCTTCGACGCCAAGGTGAAGGCGCAGCTGCGCGACGAATACAAGATCCGCCAGGTCACCAAGCACACGGCGGACAGCCTGGAGGAGCTCTGCGGCAAGCTCGAGGACACCGATGGCGAAACAGCTCTGCGGGAAGTACGGGAGTACAACGCCGCCGTGCGCACCGACGTGCCGTTCAATCCCAACGTCAAGGATGGCCGACGCACCGAAGGGCTCGCGATCAACAAGTCGAACTGGGCCAACACCCTCGACACGCCGCCGTTCGAGGCTTACGCCGTCACTTGCGGCATCACCTTCACCTTCGGCGGACTGAAGATCAATACCGACGCCCAGGTGATGAGCACGGACGGCGTGCCGATTCCCGGCCTGTACGCGGCCGGGGAGCTCGTCGGCGGCATCTTCTGGTTCAACTACCCCGGCGGCAGCGGCCTCACCAATGGCTCGGTGTTCGGCCGCATCGCCGGCGCGAGTGCAGCGAAGGCTGCTACGGGTTGATCTGGCCGCGCACTTCACCGCCCTTGTTCGCGGCGGTGTGCACGTTGACGTAGAGGTTGCCCGCTTTCCAGGCCTCCATCTGCGCCGCCGTCAGCTTGCGGCCTTCGGGGACGCTGTAGGTGTCGCCGTTCTTGGTGAGCGGCACGATGACCGGGCCGTTCTGGCCCTTCGCGCCCTGGTGGATGTGCGCCATCGTGCCCTGCACGCCGGTGGTCTTGACGCTGCCGGTGACGGTGCCGTCTTCGGCAAGGCGCAGGCTGCCGCTGCCCGAACCCTGGGTGCTGACCGGCGGCACTTCCTCGGCGCCGGAGAGCTTCACGCTCACCGCGCTGCTGCCGGGCATCCAGGCGGGCATGGTGTCCTTGTAGGTCGCGCAGGCGCCGAGCGCGAGCATGGCGAATGCGGCGACGGCGGATTTCAACAGGTTGGTCATGGTCGATCCCTCCTCGAAAGGGCTGAACACGGGGACGGCTAGAATATTCCAGCCATGTCCAAGATCGTCGCTTCGCCCGCGCTTTCGCGCCTGCGCATTCTAGACCTCTCCCGCGTGCGGGCCGGCCCGACCTGCGTGCGCCAGTTCGCCGACTTCGGCGCCGACGTGATCAAGGTCGAGTCTCCCCCGGGGGTCGACCCGAACGAGGGCATGGGCGGGCCGCGCCACGGCCCCGACGTGCAGAACCTGCATCGCAACAAGCGCTCGCTCACCCTGAACCTCAAGCTGCCGCAGGCGCGCGACGTGCTCGCGCGCCTGGTGAAGAGCGCCGACGTGCTGGTCGAGAACTATCGCCCCGACGTCAAGTACCGCCTTGGAATTGATTATTCTTCTTTGGAAAAGATAAACCCGAGGATCATCCTCGCCAGCATCTCCGGCTTCGGCCAGGACGGCCCCTACCGCGACCGGCCGGGCTTCGACCAGATCGCGCAGGGCATGAGCGGCCTCATGTCGGTCACCGGCGCCCCCGGCCAGGGGCCCCGCGCTCGGCGTCATGACCGCGCTCCTCGAGCGCGAGCAATCCGGCCGCGGCCAGTGGGTGCAGAGCTCGCTACTGCAGGCGGGAATCGCGCTGCTCGATTTCCAGGCGGCACGCTTCCTCATGAAGGGCGAGGTGCCCCCACAAGTCGGCAACGATCACCCGACCAGCATGCCGACCTCCGCCTACCGCACCGCCGACGGCTACATGAACGTCGCCGCCTCCGGCGAAGGCCAGTGGCGCGCGCTCGCCAAGGCGATCGGCCGCGAGGACCTGCTCTCCGACGAGCGCTTCAAGGGCGGCGAGAGTCGCGCGAAGAACCGCCAGGCGCTCAACGCCGCGATCAATGAATCGTTGTCAGGTAAAAGCGCGAAGGACTGGATAGAAATCCTGAACGCCGCCGGCGTGCCCTGCGGACCGATCAACAGCGTCGACCAGGTGTTCGCCGACCCGCAGGTGCAGCACCTGGGCGCCGCGACCGAGGTGACGCACGCGAAGCTCGGCCGCTACAAGCTGCTTGCGCAGCCGGCGCGCCTGTCGCGCACCCCCGCCACGGTGGCGGCGCCGACGCCGGACCCGGGCGAGCATACCGACGAGATCCTGCGCGAGCTCGGCTACAACGAAGGACAAATCGAAGATCTGCACAAAGGAGGAGTCGTCTGATGAAAGCCAAGCTATTGCTCGTCGGCCTTGCACTAGCCGCCACGTCGGCGTCGGCGCAGTACCCCACGAAACCGATCACTTCCGTGGTCGGCTTCGCCCCCGGCGGCGGCACCGACACGGTCTCGCGCATCGTCGCCAAGACCCTCGGCGATCAGCTCGGCCAGCAGGTGCTGACCGACAACAGGGCCGGCGCCGGCGGCAACATCGCCACCGACCACGTGGTGAAGGCCGCCCCCGACGGCTACACCATCTACCTCGCCAACGTCGGCGCGATCGCGGTGAACCCGCACCTGCTGCCGCTTACCTACGACCCGCTGAAGGACCTGGCGCCCATCACCATGGCCGTGGTGTTCCCGAACCTCGTGGTGGTGCATCCCTCGGTGCCGGCGAACACCCTCGCCGAGTTCATCAAGCTCGCCAAGGACAACCCGGGCAAGTACAGCTACGGTTCCTCGGGCATCGGCGGCGCCGGCCACCTGGCCGGGGAGCTGCTGAAGATGATGGCGAAGATCGACATCGTGCACGTGCCCTTCAAGGGCGGCGGCCCGGCGATGCAGGCGATGCTCGGCGGCCAGATCCACGCCTACATGGCGACCCCGGTCGCCGCCGGCCCACACGTGAAGGCGGGCAAGGCGAAGGCGCTCGCCACCACCGGCCCGAAGCGCGATCCTTTCATGCCGGAAGTGCAGACCGTGGCCGAAATGTATCCCGGCTACCAGGCGACCAACTGGTACGCGTACTACGTGCCGGCGAAGACGCCAAAGGACATCGTGGCCCGCCTGCATCGCGAGATCGTCAAGGCGCTAGGCGCGCCCGAAGTGAAGGACCTGCTCAACAAGCAGGGCCTGGAGGCCGCGCCGGGCACGCCCGAGGAGCTCGCCGCCTTCGGCAAGGCCGAGCACGAGACCTGGGGCAAGGTGGTGAAGCAGGCGACGCTGCGGGGTACTCTCGCCTCATGAAGGTGGGCAGCGGGCGCGCTTGCCGCGGCGCCGACCTGACCTAGGGAATCCGCACCACCAGCTTTCCGACCTGCGCGTCGGCTTCCATGCGCGCCTTCGCCGCCGGCAGATCCTTGAAGTCGTAGACCTTGTCGATGAGGGGCTTGAGCTTGCCGCTCTCGAAGAGGGGCAGGAAGTCGCGGATGAAGCCCTGCACGGTGACGGCGCGCTGCGGGCCGTTGCGCAGCTTGTTCGAGACGCCGAAG
>JAJNBO010000109.1 GCA_021156245.1 Ramlibacter sp.
AAGCTGCTCAAGCTGCCGTATGCGGGCGGCCTGCACGCCCGCATGGAAGCGGTGGCGCGCCAGTCGCTGCAGGACCAGGTGGCCGTCGAGGCCGCCGACACGATGCCGTTCGAGCAGTACCGGCAGCAGTACATCTCGCCGGACCGCCTGGGCATGGGCAAGGCGGCGATCGCACCCGCGCTCGCCGCCGTCTAGCCGCTCCCCGCGACCGTCCGGGCACCGCGCTGTGGCGCGGTGCGCAATCGATCTTTGCCGCTCCCGAGGCCGCTGCCAGACTCGGCATGCCAGGACCACCTCGACAAGGAGCCGCCATGTCTTCCACGCCCCTGCCGCGACGCCTCGCCGCGCTGGCGCTTGCCGCCCTGCCCGGAGCTTCGCCCGCGCTGGCTGCTCCTCCGCCCTGGGCGAACAACGACAAGGACAAGGGCGAGCAGCACGAGGTCGTGGCGGGCGGCCGGCATTTCGTCAGGCACGGCGGACACTTCAACGACGTCTCGCGCCAGACGGTGCGCGAGTACTACGCCCAGGGCCAGCGCTGCCCGCCGGGCCTGGCGAAGAAGAACAACGGCTGCATGCCGCCCGGCCAGGCGAGGAAGTGGCACGTGGGCCAGCCCATTCCACGCGACGTCCGGCCCGCTCCCGTGCCACGCGACGTGCTGGTGCTGCTGCCCGCGCTGCCGCCGGGCCACCAGTACGTTTCCCATGCCGGGGACATCCTGCTCATCGCCGCGAGTTCGCGGATGGTGGTGGATGCGATCACGGTGACCGTGGCGGTCCGGTGACGCGGGCCGAGCACGCGGGGCAGGGCATGCACAAGGCCAAAAGCTTACAATCCCGGGATCTGACAGTCGGTGCCGCCCGCCAGCGAGGGGCGCGATTCTGCTCGCGACAGGCGCCACCGGCCGTCCCCAGCAAGGAGCGGCATTGGCCAAGGAAGAACTGATCGAAATGAACGGCCGGGTGGCCGAAATCCTGCCGGACTCGCGGTACCGCGTGATCCTGGACAACGGCCATGAACTCGTGGCCTATACCGGCGGCAAGATGCGCAAGAACCACATCCGCATCATTGCCGGCGACCTGGTGAGCCTGGAACTGTCGCCGTACGACCTGACCAAGGGCCGCATCATGTTCCGCCACCTGCCGAACCGCAACGCGTCGGGGATGCCCCCCCCGCAACACCGCCGGCGCTGACGCCCGCCGCCCTCAGGTCACCTCCACCGCCTGGAGGTGCTGCCTCAGGCGCTCGATCTCCTCCCACAGGGAAGGCGCATCGGCCTCCGCGGCCCGCGCCGAGATCCGGCGGCTCTGCCAGGCCGCCCACTGGAATCCGAACAAGGCCAACCCGCCGGCCGCGCGGTGCGCGACGGCGCGAAGCTGCTGCCGGTCGCCCTCCGCGAGGGCGTTCGCCATCACGTCCACCATCCGCTTGCGGGAATCCAGGAAGGCGGGGATCTCTCGCAGCAGCTGCGCGTCCACCCGCACCGCCGCGCCCGCCTCGGGCTCGGCAGGCGGCGCGCTCGCGGGTACCTGCAGGTCCAGCGGCACCTGCACCGGCAGCTGCGCGCCGCGGCCATCCAGCTCCTGGAAGGCCGCCAGCAGGGTTTCGCGGGTGAACGGCTTGGTCAGGAAGCGATTGCTGCCGGCCGCGATCCCCCGGCGGATCGAGAACGCGTCGTCGTTGGAAGACATCATGACGATCACGCAGGGTCGGCGTCCTTCCGCCGTCTCGCGTTCGCGGATGCGCGTGACCGCCTCCAGCCCGTTCATGCCGGGCATCTCCATGTCCATCACGACGAGGTCGGGCCACTGCCGAGCCACCGCGTCCAGCGCCGCCTGGCCGTGCGCCGCGGTTTCCACGGTGAACGGCGGCGAGGGCAGGTAGCGCAGCAGCAGCACGCGGTTGTACTCGTCGTCGTCCACCACCAGCACCCGCCGCGGCTCCATCGCGGCCACCAGCGCGCGGCCCCCGGCAGGCTGCGCGCCGGCCGGCGCGGACAGCGGCAACTGCTCGCTGCCCAGCGCGCGCAGCGTGAGCGTGAGCACCGTCATGGACTCGCTGGTTTCCATGTCGAGCTCGCCCTCCTGGATGCTCGCCATCATTCGCGCGGAGTAGGTGCCCAGGCCGGTGCCGCTGGCCTTGCCGGCGGTGACGTACTTGTCGAAGAAGCGTGGCGCCACCGCCGGGTCCACCGCGCCAGGGTTGCGGATGCGCACGCGCATGCGCTCCCCCGGTTCCAGTGCGACGCGCACCACGCCGCCGGCGGGCGTCGCCTCGATGGCGTTCTTCACCACGTTCGCCAGCAGCGAGTAGCACAGCAGCTCCTCGGCGCGTGCATACACCGGCTGCGTGAACTCGGGGTCCATCCGCAGCTGGACGCGGGCGGCGGCCGCCTGGCCCTTCAGGTCCAGCAGCACGCGCCGGATCACGTCCACCAGGTTCACCGCCTGCGGCCGGAACGCGTAGGTCCCCATCTCCATGCGCGCGAGGTCGAGCGAGAGGTTGACCATCTCCAGCATGCGGTAGCCAGCGCGCTCCGCGATCTCCAGCAGCTCGCCGTGCTCTGGCGGAACCGCGGCGTCCTCGCGCAGCAGGCGAGCGACGCCGATGATGCTGTTCAGCGGCGTCTTCAGGTCGTGCCGCGACATGCGCTCCACGTCCTCGCGCAGCCGCGCGTTTTCGGCGAGCGCGGCGTTCTGGCGCTGCAGGCCCTCGGCCAGTGCCCGGTGGCCGGTGATGTCGAGGAAGGAGCAGATGTAGCGCAGCACCCGCCCGTCGCGGTCGCGCACGCTGATCGCCTCCGCATGCACCCAGACCGCGCTGCCATCGCGCCGCAGCAGCCGGTAGTCCATGGGGGCGTGCTTCATCTCCCCGGAGCGCACGGAGCGGTCGCGCAGCTGGTTGATGTAGGCGTCGCGCACGGCGTCGCGGTCGGCCGGATGGATGAAGTCGAAGATCGACCCCCATTGCGCCGTGTCCGTGCCGGGCGGATAGCCGATGATCTCCAGCAGGCGCGGCGAGTAGCGGGTGAGGCTGCGCGCGCAGTCCCAGTCCAGGATGCCGGCCTGCGTGGCCCGCACCAGCAGGTCGACCTTCTCGCGCTGCTCGGCGCTGCGCTGCTCCTCGGTGTTGAGCGCGCGCGCCAGCCGCAGCAGCAGCACCATGGCGGGCGAGAGCATGAAGCCAAGGAGGCTGAAGGCCGTGATGCTGTTCTGCGTGCGGTCCGCGTCGAAGAACTGCTGCAGGTTCACCGCAATCGCCAGCACGAGGAACGCCATGCCGACCAGGATGACGCCGGCGTCCTTGCGCCCCTGCCGCGCGGCGCGCGCGATGGCCACCGTGACGTACACCCCGATCGCCACGCCGAGGGCCTGTCCGTACCAGACCAGGTGGCTGTAGACCCGGCCGGGGGTGAAGGCGACCACCAACACCGCCAGCATGCACGCCGCCGTGAACAGGCGCACCACGCCGGGCCGCGAGGTGCGCGGGAACTGGTGGTCCACCACCACCACGAACAGCGCCATGGAGGCGAACCAGGAGAAGTACTCCGTGCGCAGGAAAGGCTCCCAGGCCGTTTCGGGCCCGGCGAGCTGCAGCAGCAGGCGATCCCCGTTCATGTCCGTGTACACGGTGAGCGCGGCGGCCAGCAGGCCGAAGTAGAGCGGCACCTTCTCCTTGCTGCGCGCCAGGAAGAAGATGAAGCCGGAGACGCTGAGCACCAGGTAGGCGCCGAGCAGGATGGTGTCGAGCGCCAGCCTCTGCTGGTGCCGGGGGGCGAGCTCGTCGATCGGCCCCGCCGTCGGCGTGCGGACGAAGCCCCCGGACCGGTGCGCGTAGTTCGACAGGTGCGCGTTGATGCGCAATGGGCAGGCGAAAGCTTCGGTCAGCACGGCCCGCCGGCCGATGGCGGGCTGGGCAGACTCCGCGGTGGCGCCGGGCAAGCCCTGCGACGCCGCCAGCCGGCCGTTGACGAACAGGCGCATCGCCGTGCGTTGCGCCGGCACGGACAGCGCGAGCTGCTCGCCCGCGGGGCATTTCACCAGCAGGCTGTAGGTGGCGTATCCGTCCGGGCCTGGCGGCTTGCCGTCGGCCGCGACGGCGTTCCATTCACCGGGGACCAGCGCGAAGGAGGGCACATCGCCATCCGCGCCGGGATCGGCGAACCGGCCCCAGTCGAAGCGCCACTCGCCGCGCAGCGCATGGGTGGTGGACGTCGCTCCCGGTGCGGAGAGGTCCAGCACGCCGCCGACGGCGACTTTGGCCTGCGCGAGGACCGCCGCGGGAAGGAAGAAGAGGAGGGCGACCAGCGCGCCTGCACCGGCGCGCCATGCTGCCCGCGGGCCGAGCGCCACAGGGTCAGAGCTTCGCGGGCCGCGTGGGTGCGAAGTTGTCGCCGGTCGTGCCGTGACGCTTCATGTCCTCGTCGCGCAGGGCCAGCAGCCGCTCGAGGTCGGATTTCACTTCGTCCACGGGCTTGGGGATGAACACCGGGCCGGCGATCACGTCGCCCGAATGATTTTCCGGCGCGGGGGCGGCGGCCGCCGTGGAAGGCGCGGGCTCCTGCGGCGCCGTCCACGCGCTCGCGTTCGGCAGGGGCGGGCACTGGCTGATGTCGTCGAGCACGAACTGCCAGGAGAACCCCATCAGCCAGTTGCCGGCCAGCGGATCGAGCGTCAGCAGCCTTTGCGTGAACTCCTGTTCCAGCGCCGGGCCGTGCTGCATCAGGCGGGGGTCGAAGTGCCGCATCAGGAAGCGGACGTGGATGCCCTGCTCGCGCTTGGAGTTGGTCGTGCGCAGGAGGTCGGCGCTCAGCCACGCGTTGGGGATGCCGTTGCGCATCAGCAGCTCGCGCATGACGAGCTTGAGGATGTCCTTGCGGATCTGGTGCGGCGAGTTCGCGCCCTGGATGGACTGCGAGGGGGCGAATTGCGTGCTGGCGGACGCCACGGGGCGCCGCGTCTTGGCTGCGCCCGCGTCCTTCTTCCCGATCAGCAGATCCAGGATGCCCATGGTGCTCTCCCCGCCTCGGCGGCTTACATGTGGATGCAATTCTGCCCTGCTCGACCATGGCGCACCGCATTTCTGCAAGAAAGACCCGAAAGGCGGCAGGAAAGTGTTGCGCTACAGTCGCCGGTTCTCGAAAAACAGCTTGGGAGAGCGTGGATGTCCCTGGATTTCACCGGCCGCGTGGCCATCGTGACCGGCGCCGGCGGCGGGCTCGGAAGGCAGCACGCCCTCGCGCTCGCCGCCCGCGGCGCCAAGGTGCTGGTCAACGACCTCGGCGGTGCGGTGGACGGCTCCGGGGGCTCCGTGACGGCGGCGCAACGGGTGGTGGACGAGATCCGGTCCGCGGGCGGCGAGGCGCTCGCCAACGGTGCGTCGGTGACCGATTTCGACGCGGTGCAGGACATGGTGCGGCAGGCGGTGGACGCGTGGGGCCGTGTCGACGTGCTGGTCAGCAACGCCGGTATCTTGCGCGACAAGAGCTTCGCCAAGATGGAGCTGGCCGATTTCCGGCTGGTCCTGGACGTGCACCTCATGGGCGCGGTGCATTGCTGCAAGGCTTTGTGGCCGCTCATGACGCAGCAGAAGTACGGCCGCATCGTGCTGACGACATCGTCGTCGGGCCTGTACGGCAACTTCGGGCAGGCGAACTACGGCGCGGCGAAGATGGCGCTCGTCGGCCTGATGCAGACGCTCTCCATCGAAGGCATGAAGCACGACATCCGCGTGAACTGCCTGGCGCCCACGGCGGCCACGCGCATGACGGAGGCGCTGTTCCCGCCCGACATGCTGCAGGCGTTCGGGCCCGAGGCGGTGGTGCCGGCGATGCTGGTGCTGGCCGGGCGCGACGCGCCCACCCGCACGACGCTGTGCGCGGGGGCGGGCGCCTTCGAGGCCGCCCACGTCCCGCTGCCGCAGGGCCTGCACGTGGGCATCGGTCCCGACGCGCCCGAGCACCTGCTGGCGCAACTTGGTGCGGTGCGGGACCGCACCGGCGAAACGGTGCCCGAAAGCGGCGCCGGGCAGGGAGCCAACGAGATGCGGCTCGCGCGCGGCGCGCGCACGTAGCTACATCGTCAGCGTGGCCGCGATGAGGCCGGTGGCCAGGGCCATCAGCACGAACTCGTCGCCCACGTGCACCCACTGGTAGCCGTACGGCGGCGCGTACAGGTGGTTGGGGTACGCGCGCCAGTTGACGTAGTAGGTCGGCTGGCGATACGAGTACGGCAGGTAGCCGCCGCGGTAGAAGCGCGGGCCGGCGTTGCCGTAGTAGCGCGGCGCCTGGTGGTTGTAGCCGTTGTAGTAGCGCGGCGCGTGGTAGTTGGAGCCGTGGTAGTAGCTCTGCCCGTTGTGGTTGCGGTAGTAGGGCTGGTGCGGCTCCGGATCCCGGAAGTTCGCCTGCGGGGTGTTCACCCAGTTCGGCACGCGGCGCGCCTCCAGGCGATCCTGCCGCGCATCCCGCCAGCGATCCTGGCGTGCGTCCTGGCGGCGGTCCTGGCGTGCCTCCTGCCTCTGCTCCTGGCGGGCTTCCTGCCGCCGGTCCTGGCGTGCATCCTGGCGCGCTTCCTGCCGGGCCTCCTGGCGCGCTTCGCGGCGCTCCTGGCGCGTATCCTGGGCCGAGGCCAGGGTGCTGAAGCCCATCGCGGTCACGAGGGCCGTGCAAAGAATGGTCGAGGTTTTCATTGGACGCTCCTTGAGTCGATGGGAGCATCTTGGCGCGCTCGCATGTCCGCGCAAATAAGACGGAGTCTTGCGCGTGCAAAGCTGCGTGAGCAGATGTTCACCGGCGGCCTGTGGGCCTACAGGAGCTTGCGCAGGTCGCGCACGAGCGCCTCGAAAGCGCCCGGCTGCTGTGCTTCTTCCATGCGCAGGACGGAGGACGGATGCACCGTCACCAGCACGCGCACGCCATCGGGCCGCTCGAACCACTCGCCGCGTTCCGAGAGGACCGCGACCTGCCGTCCCAGCAAGGAGCGCGCGGCGGTCCCCCCGAGCGCCACCAGCGCGCGAGGCTGCACGATCGCGATTTCCTCGTCCAGCCAGCGGCGGCAGGCCAGCGCTTCCTCCTGCGACGGTGTCTTGTGGATGCGGCGCTTGCCACGCAGCTCGAACTTGAAGTGCCGCACCGCGTTGGTCACGTACACCGTTCCGCGCGCCACGCCCAGTTGCGCCAGCGCGCGGTCTAACAACTGCCCCGCGGGGCCCACGAAGGGGCGGCCCCGCAAATCTTCCTGGTCGCCCGGCTGCTCGCCAACGAACATCAGCGACGGCTTGAGCGGCCCTTCGCCAGGCACCGCCTGCGTGGCGCACGCGCCGATCGCGCAGTCGCGGCAACGTTGGGCGCGCGCGTCCAGGTCCGCCAGCGCATCCGGATGCAGGATGGCCGGCGGCCGCTCCGGAAAGCGCGGGATGCGGCGCAGCGTCTGCGTCGCCGGCTGCTCGATCATCCCGCCGCTGCGCTCCTGCGCCTGCGCGGCCAGCGCCGAAATCAGCTGCGCCTCGGGCAGGTTGCGCCAGTACTTGCGCGGCATTTCCTTGCGCATCATCTGCAGCTTCAGGCGCGCCGGA
>JAJNBO010000110.1 GCA_021156245.1 Ramlibacter sp.
GCCAGCCAGAACACCAGCACGATGATCACCGTCTGGTGCAGCACGTACCAGGGATAGACGGATTCGTTGGCCCAGGCCAGCCAAGGCCACGGCTTGTTCAACTTGCGGTGGGACCAGCCGAGGACGCACAGGACCGTCGTCCACATATAGAGATCCGCAGCCCAGCGTGCCGGCAGGCCCGGCCGCCCACCGATGCCGCGCAACGTGAAGTGAAGCGCCAGGGCCGCAAGCGCCAGCCCGAGCAGGTGCCACCGCAGCCGCGTCACCTCCTTCCACCACTGCGCGTCCACTCCGATCCAGTAGCCATACAGGAACAAGGTGAAGTACACCGCGTGCAGCCAGCCATCTCCGACCAGATCGTGGGTCGGCGGGAAGTGCGGCCACAGGACCAGGGACCCGAGCACGAAGGGCACCAGCGGCAGGAGGACCAGTGCCGGACCGCGCAGGCGCAGGAAGGCGCTGCGGACCCGCTGGCCGCGGGCACTCTCCAGCAGTGGCAGCACCGCCACCAGCACGACCGTGTAGGCCCAAAGGTAGGCCAGGTACCAGAGGTGGTTCCAGGTGACCCCCGCGTGCGCGCCGTCGAAAGCGTCCCGCGGCCACGGACCGCCGCTGTAGTAGCGCAGCAGGAAGTCGCCGAAACCGGCTTCGATGCTGCCGTTGGCCAGCGCCTGCGCGTACGGCTGGAACGGCACGACCACCGCCATCCCGAAGCCCAGCGGAAGCAGCAGGCGCAGCGACCGTTGGCGCAGCAAGCCGGCGCGGCCCTGACCGCGCACGAGGAAACCGATCGCCAGGCCGGAAACCAGGAAGACCAGGTCCATCCGCCACAGGTTCAGCGCCCGCATGGGCCACTGCAGCCAGTCCGCCGCCGCCGGGCTTTTCAGGTGCCAATGCCAGCCGCCGACGTAGTACATGCCCACGTGGTACAGGATGACGAGGGCGAAGGCCAGGGCGCGCAAGGCGTCGATGTCGTGGCGTCGGTTCAAGGTTAGGCTCCGGGAGTGGACGCCGCGGAGTCTGGTCGCGCCAGGGCGCAAAGCGGCAAGGTTTGGGACGTGCCGGGGCGAACCCGTGACGACCGGAGGCCGGCTGGGACGAAATTCCAGCCCATCCGCCCCTAGACTCGGGTGATGGGGAGCACCGCATCCGACTGGTTGGCGCGTTACCAGCCCTGGCGCCGGCACGCCGAGATCGGCTTCTGGGTGGTGGTGCTGGGCCTGCAGGCGGTCTTCAACACCCTGGTGGCCTGGATCGACGTGCGGCGGGACGTGCCCGGCTTTCCGCTCTGGCGGCCGGCGGTCTGGGAGTTGACCAGCACGCTCGTCATCGGCTTGCTGATCCCGGCGATCGTCGCGCTGGAGCGGCGCTTCCCGTTGCGCTGGGACACGCTGCGGCGCAACCTTCCTTGGCACCTGGCCGGAACGGTGGCGTTCTCGCTGGCGCACGTCGGACTGATGATGCCGCTGCGCAAGGCCGCGCACGCGGCGCTCGGCGAAACCTACCGCATCGACGACTGGCTGCGGGTCCTGGGCTACGAGTACCTCAAGGACGTTCGCACCTATTTCCTGGTCCTGGTCGCGATCTGGTCCTATCGATTGCTGATGATGCGGATGCAGGGCGAGGCGCGCGTACTCGATCCGCAGGAGCCTCCCGCCGGCACGCCGCCGGCCCCGCCGGCTCCAGCAGCGCGGCCGGAGCGCTTCCTCGTCCGCAAGCTGCGCAAGGAGTTCCTCGTCCCCGCCGCGGACATCGAATGGCTGCAGGCGCAGGGGAACTATGTCGGCCTGCACGTGGGCGGCCACGATTACCTGTTGCGCTCGACGCTGGCGGACATCCTGGAGCAGCTCGACCCGGCGCGCTTCGCCCGCGTCCATCGCAGCTACGCCGTCAACCTCGACCAGGTGGCCGAGATCGAACCGGTCGAATCCGGCGATGCGCGGTTGAAGATGAAGGACGGCAGCGTCGTCCCGTGCAGTCGAAGGTATCGGGAGGCGTTGGGGCGGTGAGCGCGAAGCCGAACCCCGGTATCAGGCCAGCGCTTCGTCCAGCACTTCCACCCAATGTCGCACCGGCGTCCCCGTACCGCCCTGCAGGTGCTGGATGCACCCGATGTTCGCCGACAGGATGGCTTGCGGCTCCAGCACCTTCAGGTGCTCGAGCTTGCGGTCGCGCAGCGTATGCGCGATGTCGGGGTGCAGCACGGAATACGTCCCCGCCGAGCCGCAACAGAGGTGCGACTCGTTGACCGACACCCGCACCTGGAAGCCCAGCGCCGACATCGTCTGTTCCACACCCCCGCGCAACTTCTGTCCGTGCTGCAAGGTGCAAGGCGGGTGGTACGCGAAGACGCCGTCGCGCGGCCGCACCTTGTCGCGCAGCTGGGGCACGAGTCCGGAAACGATCTCGCTCAGGTCCCGCGTGAGCTCGCCGATGCGGCGGGCCTTCTCGGCGTACTGCGCGTCGTGCTGCAGGAAATGCCCGTAGTCACGCACGGTGACGCCGCAGCCCGACGCGTTCATCACGATCGCTTCGACCTCCCCGCGCTCGACGTACGGCCACCACGCGTCGATGTTGGCGCGCATGTGGGCGCGCCCGCCTTCCTGGTCGTTCAGGTGGAACTTGACGGCGCCGCAGCAACCCGCCTCTTTCGCGATGATCGACTGGATGCCCGCCGCATCCAGCACGCGCGCCGTGGCGCTGTTGATGTTGGGCATCATCGCCGGCTGCACGCAGCCGGCCAGCATCAGCACCTTGCGCGGGTGCGTCGCGGTCGGCCAGCGGCCCGCGTCCTGCCGCGCGGGGACCTTCTCGCGCAGCCGCTCCGGCAGCATGCCGCGCACCGCCTGCCCCACCTTCATCGCCGGGTCGAACAGCGCGGACGTCAGGCCTTCCTTCAGCGACCAGCGCAGCGCGCGGTCGGACGGCTTGCGCGGCACCTTGCGTTCCACGATGCCGCGGCCGATGTCGACCAGCCGGCCATAGTCCACGCCGCTCGGGCAGGTGCTCTCGCAGTTGCGGCAGGTCAGGCACCGGTCCAGGTGCAATTGCGTCTTGCGCGTGGGCTCCTCGCCTTCCAGCACCAGCTTCATCAGGTAGATGCGGCCGCGCGGGCCGTCGAGCTCGTCGCCGAGCACCTGGTAGGTGGGGCACGTGGCGGTGCAGAAGCCGCAGTGCACGCACTTGCGCAGGATGGCCTCCGCCTCCGCGCCTTCGGCCGTGCCCTGGAACTCGGGGGAAAGATGGGTCTGCATCAGGAATGCGGGTAGAGGCGGCCGCGGTTGAAGATGCCCGCGGGGTCGAATTGCTGCTTCAGGCGTTGGTGGATGGACGCGATGGCCGGCGCCAGGGGCGTCATGCGTCCCGCGGCGTCCGCGCGGCCGGTGCGGAACAAGGTGGCGTGCCCGCCGGCGGCGAGCGCGACCTCGCGCAGGCGCCTGCCCTCGGCCGGCGCGACGCGCACCCAGCGCTGGCCGCCATGCCATTCGACGAAGGGCGCATCGGGAAGTTCCAGCACGGGCGCCGTCTGCGGAACGGACAGGCGCCACAGGTCGCGATCGCCCGTCTCCGCGAACCAGGGCATCTGCTGCTCGCGGCAAGCCGCCCACGAGCGGGAGGACTCCGCATCGTCCATGCGTTCGCCGCCGAGGGTTCGGCAGGCTGCGTCGACCGCGGCGACCGCGCCGCGCAGGCGCAGGAACAACGTGCCGATGCCATCGTGTTCCAGCCAGCAACTGGCGTTCAGCGGCAGCGGCTGGCCACCCCAGGCGTTGAGCTGCTGCAGCGCCCGGGCCTGCGGCAGCTCGAACCGCAAGGTCGCCTCCGCTGGTGCGACCGGCAGCACCTTGAGGCTGGCCTCCGTGATCAGGCCCAGCGTGCCCATCGCACCCACCATCAGGCGCGACACGTCGTAGCCGGCGACGTTCTTCATCACCTGGCCGCCGAACACCAGCTCCTCGCCGCGCCCGTTGATGAGGTTCAGGCCGAGCACGTAGTCGCGCGCCGAGCCCACGCTGGCGCGCGCCGGCCCCGAAAGCCCCGCCGCGATCATGCCGCCGACGGTGGCGCCGTCGCCGAAATGCGGCGGCTCGAAAGGCAAGCCCTGTCCGCGCTCGGCCAGGGCCCGTTCCAGTTCGGCAAGCGGCGTGCCGGCACGCACTGTCACCACCAGCTCGCTGGGTTCGTAGCTGACGATGCCGCGCAGGGCACCCGTCTCCAGCAGCTCACCCCGCGGCGGCTCGCCGTAGAAATCCTTGGTGCCCCCGCCGCGAATGTTCAGCGGCGTGCCCTGCGCCGCCGCGGCGCGGACACGGTCGACGAGGGCTGCGAGTTCGGCTTGCATGGCGGCGATGTTACGGGCTGCGCGGCGAAGCTCCGCCCGCGCTGTCCTTTTTCTTCAATCGACGAAGACATTGGCGGGCAGCCCCGGGACATCCACCCGCGTCTTCAGCACGCAGCCGGACAGCGGGAACGCCTGCAGTTCGTCGGCCGGGCGCTTGTGGCGCGCGGTCGTGAGATACAGCGTCCGCCCGTCCTCTCCCCCGAAGCAGGGCATCGTGGGGCAGCGCGCCGGCACCGCGAACTCGGCGACGATCTCGCCCCGCGGCGACAGGCGCAGCAGGCGGCCGCCTTCGAACATGGCCACCCAGTAGTGCCCCTCCACGTCGACGGCCGCGCCATCGGGGCGCCCTCCATAGCCGGAGTCTCCGGGTTTCCAGCCCGCCGGCTTGCGCGCGAACTGGTGGAAGACGCGGTGATGGCGCATCGCGTTGCCGGGCGCTTCCCAGTCCCAGCAGGAGATGGCGTGCTCCTGGGTGTCGGTCCAGTAGATCGTGCGGGCATCGGGCGACCAGGCGATGCCGTTGGCCGTCATCGCGTTCATCGCCTTGAGCTGCACCAGCGGCTTGCCGCCGTTGCCGTTGTCCGGGCGGCAGTCGATGCAGTAGAGGTCCGCCTTGCGGGCGTCCTTCGGTTCGTAATAAGTGCCGGCCCAGAAGCGGCCCAGGGGGTCCGCCTTGCCGTCGTTGAAGCGCGCGACCGCCGCATGCTGGAACAGCACGACCGGTTCCAGCAGCCCGCCCCAGCTGCGCGCGCGGTAGATGCCGTCGCGCAACGCGATCACGAAGCCGCCGCTGGCCGCGGGCGCGATGCAGCCCGGCTCCTGCGGCATGGTCCACGCTTCCTTGCGCCCGGCCGCGGCATCCCAGCGCAGCACGCGCTTGCCGTCAATGTCGACCCAGTACAGGCGCTGCTCGGTGGGATGCCAGAACGGCGATTCACCCACGGCATCGGGTTCGCTGACCGCTACCTCCCACTTCATCGCGCCGCCTCCACCTCGATCGTCATCTGCGCCATCATCGTTTCACCCGGCTGCAGCGTCGCCAGCCCCAGGTCGGCCGCGCTCGCGCCGGAAGCCACCAGCTGCACCGCGTTGTTGACGTGGCTCACGGGTTCGATCGCCACGAATTGCTTCGACGGGTTGGTGAACACCACGAGCCGCGTCAGGCCCGACCGCACGTTCACCCGCAGCACGTCGTCCTTCAGGCGCACCGCGCCGTCCCAGCCGTCATAGCAGTGGTCGACGTCCACTCCAGCGCAGACCGCGTCGATTCCGCGCGACTGCGACCGGCCCGTCGGCAGCTTGTCGTTCCCCATCTCCCACCGCCCCGTCGCATGGAAAGCGATGCGGCTGCCGGGCCGCTTGACGAAGAACGGGTGCCAGCCCAGCCCCGCGGGCGCGGGCTGCGGGGATTGATTGGTGAGGGCCAGCGTCATTTCCAGCGCGTCCGGCTTCAGCCGCAGCGTGTGCGAGCAGTCGAACGCGAACGGCCAGGACGCATCCGCCGCATGTTCATAGGACAGCATGGCCGAGGCCGGGTCCTCGTCCAGCACCGACCAGGGCCGCTGCCAGCCGACGCCGTGGATGGCATGCGGCTCGTCGCCGTTGTTGCGCACCAGCGGATGCTGCGTGCCTTGCCACACCAGGCTGGCGTGGCCGATGCGGTTGGAGAACGGCACCAGCGCATAGCAGGACGACAGGCGCGCGGTGCTGAGTTGCGCTGCCGGCGTGGCGCGCAGCACCGGCTCGCCATCCAGCCACAAGCCCGTGATGCATCCGCCGAGCTCCGGGTTGAGCTCGCAACGCATGCGGCCCGCCTGCAATTGGATCATCGCGCCTGTCTCCTTGGCCTTTTGGACCATTCTGCCCCAGCCGCTCCCAGCACCGCGCAAGCGGCGCCCTTTTCGCAAACCCCGACAATGGGGGGTGAAAACTCCTCCCCGCCTGCAGACCCTCCTGGCCGAAGGCCTCATCGACACCGTCGTGCGCCAGCTCAAGAGCGGCAAGGAAGCCGATGTATACGTCGTGCGCTGCGGCGGCGAAACCTGCGCCGCCAAGATCTACAAGGAAGCGCACAAGCGCAGCTTCCGTCAAGCCGTGGACTACACGGAGAACCGCAAGGTCCGCAACAGCCGCCAGGCACGCGCCATGGCCAAGCGCACCAGCTATGGCCGGCAACAGCAGGAAGCGGCGTGGCAGAGCGCCGAGGTCGATGCCTTGTACCGGCTCGCGGCGGCGGGCGTGCGCGTGCCGCGGCCCAACAACTTCCACGACGGCGTCCTGCTGATGGAACTGGTGGCCGACACGAACGGCGATGCCGCGCCGCGGCTGAACGACCTGGACTTCACCGAGGCCCAGGCGCGGCAACACCACGCGACGCTGATCGAGGAAGTCGTGCGCATGCTGTGCGCCGGGGTGATCCACGGGGACCTGTCGGAGTTCAACGTGCTGCTCGCCGCCGACGGGCCCGTGATCATCGACCTGCCGCAGGCGGTGGATGCGGCCGGCAACAACCATGCGCCACGCATGCTGCTGCGCGACGTGGACAACCTGCGCGTCTTCTTCGGCCGCTTTGCCCCGGCATTGCTGGCCACCCAGTACGGTCCGGAGATCTGGTCGCTCTACGCCGGTGGCCTGCTGGCGACGGACACGCCCCTCACGGGCCGGTACCAGCCCGCGGCCGGCGCGGTGGACCTGACCGCGGTGCTGCGCGAGATCGAGGATGCGCGCCTGGACGAAGCGGCACGCGTGCTTCGCATGGGCTGAGCCTCGCGATCATTCCGCCGACCGGCGCGCCGCCTTCGCGTGGCGCCCATGGTTGCACGCGCCATGGCTGATCGCCAGGTTCTCGATGTGGCTGTTGCCGCCCTCGGACAGCGGCTTGATGTGTTCCAGCGTGGCGTCCTCGGCAGCCACGGGCTGGCCGCAGATCCAGCACGGCACGGACCCGTGCAGCTGGCGGGCGACGGTGCGGTAGATCCTGGTGCGCAGCAGGGACAGCCGGCTCATGTCAGGCCAGCTTCCGGGCCGCCGCATCCATGCGCCTGCAAGCCTCCTGCAGCTTGTCGAGCGAGGTGGCGAACGACACGCGGAAGTAGGGAGACAGCCCATAGCCGGTGCCTTCGGGGACGGCGACACCGGACTCCAGCAGGTAGGCGCCGACATCCACGTCGCTGGCGAGCACCTGCCCGCCCGGCGTGCGCCGGCCGATCCACCCCGCGCA
>JAJNBO010000111.1 GCA_021156245.1 Ramlibacter sp.
GCGCACGCTGATCGCCGCGTACAAGACCCTGGGCGGATCCTTTACCGGCGACCTTCAGGTGGACCCGACGCACTTGCGCGACCTGGTGAAGGACGGGCGGGAGGCGCCCGGATCGGACCGGCGCAGGCGCATCCGGGATGCGGTGGAAGCTGCGCTGTCTGACGTCATCCTGCTCGGCACGGCCGAGCAGGTGCGCCTGGCCGCCGCGGCGGCGAACGACCTGGTCGCGGGCAGGCCCGTCGCGACTTCCGAGCTCGTCGTTTCACTGCGCGCCTACATCCGCGACGTGCTGGACCTGGAAGCGGTCGTGCCGGTCATCCCGCGGCAAGGGCCGGCGCGCCCCGGCAGCTCCAGCAACCGGAGCGGCGGCAAGGGTGACGCCGGTCGCGGTAGTGCGGTAGGTGGATCGCGAGGTGGCGGTGGTGCCGGAGGTGGCGGTGGGATGGCCGTGGGCGGAATGGGCCTGGGCGCGGCCGCTGCGACGGACGAACCCGAGCGCTAACCCGGCGGCCGCGCCGGTCAGCTGCGCGGAGCGTAGAAGTCCACCATGCGATCGAGCACGCCATTGAACATGTCCATGCCGGTCATGGTTCGGCAGCCTCGGGCGCGCGCCGCCGCGATCAAGGCGGTCACCTCCGGCTGCGCAACCACCTCGCCGACGAACTGGCCGGGCGCCAGCCGCGCCTCCGGCAGGGGCAACGCGTCGTCCGGGCCCATGCCCAACGGCGTGGCGTTGATCACGATGTCGAACCCCGTGGGGTCCGCGCTGCCGGCAGGGCGCGCCACAGCGGAGTCCGCGAGCTTGGCCAGCAGTTCGTCACGGCGTGCTGGGTCGGCGTCGTGCAATGCCAGCCACGCCACCCCCGCGTCCGCCAGGGAGCGCGCGATCGCAGAGCCAGCGCCGCCGGCGCCCACCAGCAGCACCTTGCGGCCCGCTGGATCGCATCCCTTGGCTCGCAGCCCGGCGAGGTAGCCCTCCCCGTCGACCTGGTCGCCCCACCAGCCGCCCGTGGGTGTGCGGCGCATGACGTTCACGCCTCCGATCGATCGTGCGCGCGGCGTGGCGCCTTCGCAATACGCCAGCGCATCGAACTTGTGCGGCACCGTCACCACCACGCCGTCGCAGTTGCGCATGGCCGTCGCGGTCGCGAAAAAAGCGGCCAGGTCAGCCGACCCCACGTGCGCCGGCACCACCACGGCGTCGACGCCGTTGGCGCGCAAGGCCTGGGTGAAGTAGCGCGGAGCCTTCGCCTGCGCGATGGGGTCCCCGATGATGAAGTAGACGCGCGTCGCGCCGCTGTAGGTATCCAGCATGGACGATGGTTTCTCAGGCCGGGGCCGTCTCCTGGCCGCGCATCCGCTTCCACCAGCGGGTCTGGCTGACCAGCGTCAGGAGGAAGAGCACGGTGATGATGGCGGAGAGCGGATTGGTGGCGAACTCGGTGAAGAACAGTCCCACGTCGTCCCCAGCGGACACCATGGCCTGCCGATAGCTGCGGTCCATGAGCGGCCCGAGCACCATGCCCAGCACCACCGGACCCACCGGGAAGCCATACGTTTTCAGCAGGTACCCGACCAGACCGAAGCCGAGCATCCAGTACACGTCGACCGGGTTGTTGTTGATGGCGTAGGCCCCCACGGCGGACAGCAGCACGATCAGCGGCAGCAGCACGGGCTTGGGGATCTCGACGATCTTCGCGAACAGCTTGATGCCCGTCAGGCCGAAGATCAGGAGGAAGAAGTTCGCCAGCACCAGCGAGCCCACCGTGAACCAGAACAGATGGGGCGTCTCCGTCATCAGCATCGGGCCCGGCTTCAGGCCGTGGATGTAGAGCGCGCCTATGATGACGGCGGTGACGGCGTCGCCCGGGATGCCCAGCGTGAGCATCGGCACGTAAGCGCCGCCGACCGCCGCGTTGTTGGCCGACTCTGGTGCCACGAGGCCTTCCCACGCGCCCTGCCCGAACGGCCGCTCGGGGTTCCGGGTGCTTCGCTTCGCATGGTCGTACGCCATCATCGCGGCGATGTCGCCGCCGGCGCCCGGCAGCGCACCGACCACGACGCCGATGGCGGAGGACCGGCCCGCCAGCGGCAGGTGCTTGCGCAGCAACCCCCAGGACGGAATGATCTTCGAGACGTTCTGCTTCACCGCGGTGATGTGCAGCTGGTGGATCTGCGCGATCACTTCGGCGATCCCGAACAGGCCGATCATCGCGGCGATGTAGGAGATGCCGGCGGAGAGCTGCAGGTTGCCGAAGGTCAATCGCTGTTCACCCGTCACGGGATCCAGCCCGACGCATGACAGCAGCGCCCCGAGCGCGCCGGAGAAGATGCCCTTGGCCAGGGACCCTCCGGACAGCGAGCCGACGAGCAGGATGCCCCACATCGCGAGCAGCAGGTATTCGCGCGGACCGAAGCGCAGCGCAAGGGATGACACCGCCGGAGCCGCGAGCGCCAGCACCAGGATGCCGATGAAGCCGCCGAACACGGAGACGATGGTGGTCAGCCCGATCGCCTGACCGGCCTCGCCGCGCTGCGCGATGGGGTAGCCGTCGAGGCCCGTTGCGATGGCCGCCGGAGCGCCGGGGATGTTGAGAAGGATCGCGCTGCGCGAGCCGCCGTACACGCCACCGAGGTAGATGCCGGAGATGAGGGTCAGGGCCTCGTTCACGTGCCACTTGAAAGTGAACGAGATCAGGATGGACACCGCCATCGTGACGGACAGGCCCGGGATCGCGCCGATGTAGATGCCGGCGAAAGTGCCCACTGCCGTCAGCAGCAGCAGCTTCACGTCCAGCCAGGACATGAAGAAGTAGCCGAGAGCTTCGATCATTTCAGCAGCTCCGGCGTGTAGGGCCCCAGCAGCGTGCCCGCAGGAAGCACCACGGAGAAGGCCGTGCGGAAGACGAGGAAGACCCCCGCGAGCACCACCAGGCTGATCAATGCGTTCTTGCCCAGCTGCCTGCTGCCGAGAATGCGCATGGAGACGAGCAGGTACACGTAGGAAGCCGCGAGGAAGCCCACTGTTTCCAGCAGCAGCATGTAGCCCACCAGCGCAGCGGAGAAGAGGACCAGCCGGATCGGCATGACGTGCGTGACGAACCTGCGCAGGCCGGACTGCCCGGTCTCCTCCGGCCCCGATTTGCGCAGCGACCCGCCAAGCGAGAGGATCGCGGTGATCACCATGGCTGCCGCGCACACCATCGGGAAGGCACCGGGCGAGGAGATCGAGGAAAAGCGCGAGATCCCGAATGCGGCCCAGAGCGAAAAGCTCGCGAGCAGCACCAGGAGCGCCATGAACGCCAGCTCACCTGGCGCGCGATGGGATGTGGGCATGGGGTGTCCGTGCGGCGGAGTGAGCCCCCCGGCGCACTGCCCGGGGGGAACAGGCGGCTCAGGGCTTCGGGATGCCCAGTTCGGCGGGGTCCCTCTTCGCGGCACCCGCGCTGTGGTACAGCCACGCGGTGGTCGACTGGAACTTGCGGATGAACGCCTCGGCCTCAGCGCCGCTGATGTTCAGCATGGTGTTGCCGCGGCTTTCCAGCAGCTGTCGGTACTGGGCGTTCTCGCCGGCCTTCCTGAAGGCTGCCACCAGCTTGGCCTTGATGTCGTCCGGCGTTTCGCGCCGCACGAACACGCCGTACCACGACCCCCAGGGCAGGTACTTGGTGATGCCCTTGAGGACCGGGACGTCGGCGATGGAGGGGACGCCCTGGAACGGCCTGGCATCGACCACCGCCAGCGCGCGCAGGCGGCCGGCCTTCACGTGCTCCCAGGTGGAGCCGGAGGAGATGAAGCCGAAGTCGATGTGCTTGCCCTGCACCGCCGCCAGCGCTGGGCCGTCGCCATCGAACGGCACCTTGATGGTGTCGAACTTCGTCAGCGTGTTGATCATCGCATTGATGGTGAAGGGCGCGGAGCCCTGCCCGGCCATGGACATCTTCAGCTTGTTGGGGTTCGCCTGCACGTGCGCGACGAGTTCCTGCGCCGTCTTCCACGGCGCATCGGGATGCACCACGAGCAGCACCGAGTTTGCAACCGACGCGATGTTGACGGGATAGAACTTGTCGTAGTCGAAATCGGCGATGCCCATGACGCGGAACAGCGCCTGCGGCTCGGCCGTCATCAGTATGGTGTAGCCGTCGGCGGGCTGCTGCAGCACGAAATTGGCGGCGAGGGCGCCGGAGCCGCCGGCCTTGTTCTGCAGCACGATCTTGCGGCCGAGCACTTCCTCGGCGTACGGCGCGTAGCCGCGCATCGCCACGTCGGTGCCGCCGCCGGCGCCCCAGCCGATGACCCCGCTGATGTCGCGGGCCGGGTACGCCTGCTGCGCATGCGCCGCGACGCTCCATTGCGTGGCGGCCGCACCGGCAACCGCGGTGGCGATGAACTTGCGTCGGGTCTGTTCCATGGGTGGAGGTCTCGTGGTTGGTACGGCGGCTATCATACTTTGATGAACGACGTTCATTTCCTGAAAGCCTTTCGTTTTTCCAACTGACCCATGGCGCGCGCGTATTCCCTTTCGTACCTCACCTCCCACCGCAGCTCCGCCGTCGAGGCCGTCCGGCTGGCAGCCGAGTGCGGCTATGCATGCATAGGTTTCCGGCTGTGGCCGAACGCCGTGGCTGGGCCCGTGCAAGAACTTGTCGGCCGGCCCGCCCTGTTGCGCGAGACGCTGGCAGCGCTGCGCGACACCGGCGTGAAGGTACTGGACGTGGAGATCATCCGCATCGACGAAGGTTTCGATCCGCATCGCTGGGACGCGATGTACGACACCGTGGCGGCCCTCGGCGGGCGCGCGATCCTGGTGGCCGCCGACGATCGCAACGAAGCACGGTTGACCGCGAGCTATGCGCACCTGTGCGAAGTCATGGCGCGCCACGGGCTGACCGCAGACCTGGAGTTCATGCCCTGGACGGCGGTGAAGGACGCGAAGGCTGCGCTGCGCATCATCGATGCGGCGGGACGTCCCGCCAATGCAGGCATCCTCGTCGACGCGCTGCACTTCGGCCGATCCACGACGACGCTGGAAGACATCCGCTCGCTCCCGCGGGAGCTGTTGCACTATGCGCAGATCTGCGATGCGACCGCAGGCACGGGATTCACCGACGAGGAACTGGTCCACACGGCGCGCTGCGCCCGCCTGCCGCCCGGCGAAGGCACCATCGACCTCCCCGGCCTGTTTGCCGCCTTGCCGCGCGACCTGCCCGTCAGCGTGGAAGTGATTCACCTCGAGCGCGAGCGGGAGGCAGATCCCGTCGCCTGGGCGCGGCTCTGCCTGGAGGCGAGCCGGCCCTACTGCGACTGAACGCTCAGGGGCCCGTTGCTGCCGCCGCCGCCTGCACGGCAGCGTAGGCAAAGACGATCGCCGGCCCCAGGTTGATCCCCGGTCCGGGATAGGCGCTGCCCATGATGGACTGCATGTCGTTGCCAGCCGCGAACAAGCCCGGGATGGGAGAATCGCCCCGCAGCACTCGCCCATTGGCATCCGTCACCAGGCCGGCGCTGGCGCCGATGTCGCCTGGCTGCAGGCGCACGGCATAGAAGGGCCCGACTTCGATGGGACGCAGCGTCGGGTTGGGGGCGACCGCCGGATCGCCCAGGTTGCGCTGGTAGGCTGTGGTGCCGCGCTGGAAGTCCGCATCGACGCCGCTGCGTGCCATCTCGTTCATCCGGCTTGCCGTGGCGGCCAGCACTCCGGCGCCTATCCCGAGCCTTGCGCCGAGAGCATCCATCGTCTGCGCCTCGACGAGGTAGCGGTCGCGGATGAAAGCGCCCAGCCCCCGGCCGCCGGGCCGCACCATCCCGAGCCCGTACTTCACCAGCGCCTGTCGATCGGCGATGAGCCACGCGTGCGCGAGGTCGCGTTCGAGCATGCGTTCGACGAACTGGTGGTACGAGCAGCTCTCGTTGAGGAAGCGATGGCCCCCGGGGTCCACCACCATCGTGCCGGGCTTGGCGCGATCCAGCACGAAATGGGGGAACACAGCGGTGCTGCCGTCGCTGCGCTTGCGCATGGACACCGGCGCCCAGAAGGCAGTGCTTCCTGCGGGACGTCCGATGCGGGCGCCCAGTGCCAGGGCCTGGTCCAGAAGAATACCGGGCGAGCTACCGGAGCGCGGCGAGTGGGTCACTTGTGGCGGGATCAGCTCTGCACGGAACCCCGGATGGTCGTTGAAGCCGCCACCGGCCAGTACCACGCCGCGTCGCGCCATGACGGTGAGGCGGCGTCCCTGGTGCTCCACCTCGATCCCCGCGACGCGCCCGTCGCACACGACGAGGTCGCCGGTGCGCACCTGCGTCCACACCGGCACGTTCCGCTGGCGCAGCGAATGCAGCAGCCGGCCGACCAGCGCGTTGCCCATCACCAGCCGGGTGCCGCGCGGATAACGCAGGCGGTCGCCCGCATGCCGCAGCACCAGGCGCATTGAGTGGGCGAAGGACGCCCGCGAACGGGTCATGTTCAGCAGGTGCCCGATGTCGATGCGGTCGACCATCATCCCGCCGAGCACGGTGAACTCCGGGATCGGCGGCCGGACCAGCGCGAGCGCCGCGCCGAGCTGGCGGCCATCGAACGGCAGGCACTCGAGCACGCGGCCCCGGCTGCTGGCGTCCGGTAACTCGGTCAGGTAGTCGGGATGGTGGGCGAAGGCACGCAACTGCACGGCACTGTGGTCGCACAGGGTGCGCACCGCCTGTGGCCCGAGCGCGAGAAAGTGATCGCGCAGCGCCCGTGGCGTGCGGCCACCGGTCGCCAGTTCCAGGTAGTGCGCCGCCTTCTCCTGGGTGTCGACCGAGCCATCCGCCAGGTGCGTATTGGGAATCCAGAGGGCGCCTGCCGCCAGGGCGCTGGTGCCGCCGATCCACTGCGTGCGTTCCAGCACCAGCACCTTCAGGCCGGCGATGGCCCCGAACAGGGCGGCGGACAGGCCCGCGCATCCCGCGCCGGCGACGACGAGGTCGAAATCAGTGGTGGAGGGATCCGTCATCTCGGGCATCTGGGTGCGCTCTGCGTCGCTGGCACCAGGAAGCGGCGCATCATGCCAGATTTCCTGAACGGCTTTCAACATGTGCGAGCCGTTCAAAACCTGAACGGCTAAACTGGGCGTCCCCCACCCAGCCAAGATCCACATGAGCGGCGCCCTCGAGAAGTCCCTGGCCATCCTCGAGTACCTCGTCGGGTATCCCGACGGGGCATCGCTCGCGCAGGTCGCGACGGACCTCAACCAGCTGCGCAGTGGCTGCCACCGCACGCTGCACGAGTTGATCAAGTACGGCTACGTCCGGCAACTGCCGCAGCGCGGCGAATACGCGCTCACCACCAAGTTGGCCTCCATGGGACTGAGCTTCCTGAGCAAGTCCGGCGTCGTCGACATCGCGCAGCCGTTGATCAACCGGTTGGCGCAGGCCAGCGAGGAACTGGTGCGGCTGGCCATCGTCGACGGGGAGCGGCTCACCCTGGTGGCGAAGGCCCAGGGCGCACGCTCGGGACTGCTGTACGACCCGGACATGGGGCTGAACCTGCGCCTGTCGTGCAGCGCCGGCGGCCACGCCTGG
>JAJNBO010000112.1 GCA_021156245.1 Ramlibacter sp.
GCCCATGCTGGCCAGCACGATGTGCTTGACCGGCGTATTGGCGATGCACTGCTGCAGCGTGTTGGCGAAGTTCTCGATGATGACGATGGCCTTGGACCCCGAGTCCTTGAGCTGGTGCTCCAGCTCGCGCGGCGTGTACAGCGGGTTCACGTTCACCACCACGAAGCCCGCGCGCAGGATCGCCGCGACCGCCACCGGGTACTGCGGGCAGTTGGGCATCATGATCGCGACGCGCTCGCCCTTGGCGAGGCCCAGCCCCTGCAGGTAGGCGGCAAAGGCGCGACTGAGCGAATCGGTCTCGCCGTAGGTGACCTCCTTGCCCATGAACGAGTAAGCCGTGCGCGCGGCGTACTTCTGGAAGCTCTCCTCCATCAGCTGCACCAGCGAGGCGTACTGCGAGGGATCGATGTCGGCGGGCACCCCTTGCGGGTAAGCGTCGAGCCAGGGCCGGTTTTCCATGATTTCTTGTCTCCTGTTTCCTTATGACTTCAGTGCGGCGAGGACTTCATCCAGCATCTTCTTGGCATCCCCGAACAGCATGCGGTTGTTTTCCTTGTAGAAAAGCGGATTGTCCACGCCCGCGTAGCCGGACGCCATGCTGCGCTTCATCACGACGGACGTCCTGGCCTTCCAGACCTCCAGCACCGGCATGCCGGCGATCGGGCTGCCCGGGTCGTCCTGCGCGGCGGGGTTCACGATGTCGTTGGCGCCGATCACCATGGCCACGTCCGTCTCCGGGAAGTCCTCGTTGATCTCGTCCATCTCCAGCACGATGTCGTACGGCACCTTGGCTTCTGCGAGCAGCACGTTCATGTGCCCCGGCATGCGCCCGGCCACCGGGTGGATGCCGAAACGCACGTTCACGCGCTTCTCGCGCAGCAGCTTGGTGATCTCGAACACGGTGTGCTGCGCCTGGGCCACCGCCATGCCGTAGCCGGGAACGATGACCACGCTCTTGGCGTCGCGCAGCAGTTCGGCCGTCTCGACCGCGCTGATCGGCGACACCTCGCCCGCGGGCTGTGCCGCATCGCCGGCCGCAGCGGGCGCGCCACCGCCGGTGCCGAAGCCCCCGGCGATCACGCTGATGAAGTTGCGGTTCATCGCGCGGCACATGATGTACGAGAGGATGGCGCCGGAGGAGCCGACCAGCGCGCCCACCACGATCAGCAGGTCGTTGCTCAGCATGAAGCCGGTGGCGGCGGCCGCCCAGCCGGAGTAGCTGTTGAGCATGGAGACCACCACCGGCATGTCGGCGCCGCCGATGGCCATCACCATGTGGATCCCGAACAGCAGGGCGATCACCGTCATCACGATCAGCGGCAGCATGCCGGCGTCGATGCTTTCGGCCTGCAGGAACACGCGACCGAACCAGATGACGACCAGCAGGCCGGCCAGGTTCATCCAGTGGCGTCCCGGCAGCAGCAGGGGCTTGCCGCCGATCTTGCCGGACAGCTTGCCGAAGGCCACGATGGACCCGGAGAAGGTGACCGCCCCGATCAGGATGCCGATGTAGATCTCCATCTCGTGGATGGACTTTTCGGCCGGGGACGCGAAGGTGATGGTGGGATCGACGTAGCTGGCGAAGCCGACCAGGCAGGCGGCGAGGCCGACCAGGCTGTGCATCAGGGCGACCAGCTCCGGCATCTGCGTCATCTGCACCTTCTTCGCGGCGACCAGGCCGACGGCGCCGCCGACGACGAGCGCCGCGATGATCCACGGGTAGCCGGCGGGCGTCACCCGCGGGCCGAACACCGTGGCCAGCACGGCCAGCGTCATGCCGATGACGCCGAACAGGTTGCCGCGGCGGGCCGTTTCGGGGTTCGACAGGCCGCCCAGGCTGAGGATGAAGAGGATGGTGGAGGCGATGTAGGCGACAGTGGCGAGGCTTGCGTTCATGTCCGTGCTTCTTCTTACTTGCGGAACATCGCCAGCATGCGACGCGTGACCGCGAAGCCGCCGAACATGTTGACGGCGGTGAGCGCCAGGGCGAACACGGCCAGGCCCAGGATCAGCTGGTTCGGCCGGTCGGTGCCACTGCCGGCCAGCGGCGGCGCCACCTGCACCAGCGCACCGATCGCGATGATCGAGGAGATCGCATTGGTCACGCTCATGAGCGGGGTGTGCAGCGAAGGCGTCACGTTCCACACCACCATGTAGCCGACGAAGCAGGCGAGCACGAAGACCGTGAAGTGCGACAGGAAGCTTGCCGGGGCGTAGAGGCCGACCAGCAGGAAGAGCAGCGCGCCGACACCGAACACGATGGCCAGCGACTTGCCGGACATGGGCTCGGAGGCGCCGTGCCCGTGCCCCTTGGGCGCGGCCACCGGGGCGGCCGCCTTCTTCGGGGCCGCTGCCGGCATCTTGGGCGGCGGCGCGGGCCAGGTGATCTGGCCGTCCTTGACGACCGTGAGGCCGCGGATCGCGTCGTCCTCCATGTTGACGTCGATGCGGCCGTCCTTCGCCTTGCACAGCTCTTCGGCCAGGCGCAGCAGGTTGGTGGAATAGAGGGTCGAGGACTGCTTGGCCAGGCGGCTCGCCAGGTCGGTGTAGCCCACGATGGTGACGCCGTGCTTCACCACCGCCTGGCCCGGCTCTGTCAGTTCGCAGTTGCCGCCTTGCTCGGCGGCCATGTCGACGATCACGCTGCCGGGCTTCATGGTGCGCACCATGTCCGCGGTGATCAGCTTCGGGGCCGGCTTGCCCGGGATCAAGGCGGTCGTGATGATGATGTCGGCGTCCTTCGCCTCCCGCGCATACATGTCGCGCTGCGCCTGCTGGAAGCCTTCGCTCATCACCTTGGCGTAGCCGCCGCCGCCCGAGCCCTCTTCCTCGTAGTCGACCTTGACGAACTCGCCTCCCAGCGAGACCACCTGGTCGGCCACTTCGGCGCGCGTGTCGTTGGCGCGGACGATGGCGCCCAGGTTGGCCGCTGTGCCGATGGCCGCCAGGCCTGCGACGCCCGCTCCCGCGATGAAGACGCGGGCCGGCGGGATCTTGCCCGCGGCCGTGATCTGGCCGTTGAAGAAGCGGCCGAACGCATTGGCGGCCTCGATGACGGCACGGTAGCCGCTGACGCCCGCCATGGAGGTCAGCGCGTCCATCTTCTGCGCGCGGGAAAGCTGGCGCGGCAGTGCGTCAATCGCCAGGACCGTGGCGCGCCGCGCGGCGAGCTGCTGCATCAGCTCGGGGTTCTGCGCGGGCCAGACGAAACCGACCAGGGTCGCGCCTTCGCGCAGCAGCTGGACCTCGGCGGGGGTGGGCGGCCGCACCTTGAAGACGATGTCGGCGCGGGACCAGAGCTGCGGCGCATCCGGCACCACCTCGGCGCCCACGGCCCGGTACGTGTCATCGGAAAAATTGGAGGCGTCACCCGCCCCGCTTTCGACGGCGACGGCGAATCCCAGCTTCACGAGCTTGGCGACGACGTCCGGCACCGTGGCGACGCGCTTCTCGCCCGGCACGGTTTCCTTCGGGACCCCGATCAGCAGGGGCGCCCGGGCAGGGGCGGATTCGCCTGCCGGCAAGGCGGCAGGGGCAGCGGTTTGCATTTAGTCTCTTCTCCTCGATGGGGCGCTGTTGATCTTCTGGAGCTGAACCCAAGCTTACATGAACGCTTGTCGAGCTTTGCATGTCCCTTACCCGTGTCTTTGCCCTTTCCGCCGTTCTCCATCTCTATATAGGGGCCCGGCTGGTGCCGGCGCTGCCGTCGCTGGCCGCGCAAGTGGCCATGGGTCTCCTGCTCGCCGCCTCCACGCTGCTCGTGCCTGCCGGCCTGACGGCACGCCATTGGGCGCAGCCCCCCGCTTCCGACCGCCTGACCTGGGTGGGGATGCTGTTCCTGGGGCTGTTCTCTTCCTTCGTGGTGCTGACCTTCTTGCGCGACTTGCTGCTGCTTGGCTTCGCCATCGCGGGCGGCGCGCCGGCCCACTTGCGGCCCGACTCGGCCATCGCGGTCGTGCTGCTGGCGCTCGCGCTCACCGCGCTCGGCTACTTCAACGCCCGCCGGACGGCCACGGTGCGGCGCGTGCAGGTGCCGCTGCACGGGCTGGACCCGGCGCTCGCCGGCTTTCGCATCGTCCAGATCAGCGACATCCACGTGGGGCCGACCATCAAGCAGGACTACCTGCAAGCCATCGTCGAGCGCGTGAACGCGCTGCAGCCCGACGTCGTCGCCATCACCGGGGACCTGGTGGACGGATCCGTGCCGGAGCTCGCGCAGCATGTCGCGCCGCTCGCCAACCTGCGGGCGGGGCATGGCGTGTACTTCGTGACGGGCAACCACGAGTACTACGCGGGCGTGCACCCGTGGCTGGCGGAGCTGCGGCGACTTGGCATCCGCGTGCTGCAGAACGAGCACGTCGTCCTCTCGCACGGCGGCGCTTCCCTGGTGCTCGCGGGAGTCCACGACTACACGGCACACCACTTCGACGAGACGCACCGCAGCGACCCGGCGAAGGCCGTGGCCGGCGCGCCCGAAGGCGTGACGCGCGTGCTGCTTGCGCACCAGCCACGCACTGCACCGGCCGCGGCGCTTGCAGGTTTCGATCTGCAAGTTTCCGGTCACACGCACGGTGGCCAGTTCCTGCCCTGGAGCCTGTTCGTGCCGCTGCAGCAGCCCTACGTTGCGGGCTTGCACCAGCTCGGCCGTATGCGGATCTACGTCAGCCGTGGGACCGGTTACTGGGGGCCGCCGAAGCGCATCGGTGCACCATCTGAAATTTCAGAGCTTCTTCTGTCCCGCTACGGCTGAGTCCTACAGGCCGGCGGCGCTCCGTCCGACATGGCTGAGCTTGTACGGGGGCGAACACTGACCGCATGGCACGTACGGCATTCCTTCCCTTCCCCCTCGCCGGCGCTGGTGCATCCAACGTCATCTACCTCGGTGCGGCGCATTGCCGTCGCAAATTCGAACTGTTTTATCCGGATGGTTTCGAAGACGAAACCTACCTGGTGGCCGAGCGCTCGCACAAGGAGCGCGCGCACCTCGAGTGGGAAACCGAGCTTGGCGCCGCCGACCTGCGCAAGCTGCTGGCGCGCGGCGAGTTCCGCGCGGTCGCCGACGCAGCCATCCGCATCGAGGCGCGTGCCAGCCTGCTGTCCACGTTCGAGCGCATGGCCCTGCGCGACGCGGTGAAGACGCCCGCCGGCGCCCGCCTGTTCGCCACCGAGCTGTACGGCTTCCTGTACGGGCCGGGCTCGGCGCAGCGCCGCTTCAACGACTGGCTGGAGGCGTTGGGCGACCTGCCGCAACGCCAGAGCCGCGTGCTCACGTGGCCGGTGGCCACGGTCTTCGGCTTCATCGCGCGTCCCGACCGGCACCTGCTGTTCAAGCCGCGGGCCACGCGGCGCGCCGCGCATCTCTACGGCTATGCGCTCGGCTACGACGCCCGGCCTTCCTGGCCGCTTTACCAGGACCTGATGACATTCGCCGCGGTGGTGCGACGCGACCTGGATCGCAAGCCCGGCTTCAAGGCGCGCGACATGATCGACCTGCAATCCTTCATGTGGGTGCAAGGCGCGCCGGAGTACGAGGCCTGAGCCAGGCTCAACGCCTCGCGCGCAGGCAGCGGAGGGTTTCCTCCACCATCGGCAGCACGTTGAACACCAGTACGGCGAGCCCGGCGGCCGCGAGATAAGGCAGCGGCCACGGCTGGTGCTTGAGCTCGAGGCCGAAGTCCGGCTGTCCCGCGCCGAACAGCGCCAGCACCTGGTCCCACTGCATCACCGCGAGCAGCGCGAGGATCACCAGCGGCAGCAGCTCCATGAAGCTGTGCACCATCTGCTCCACCGGGCGCACTTCGCGCCTGGGGACGGCGTAGCGCAGCTCCAGGTAAGTGGTGAGTTCGTGCGCCAGGAAGCCGGCGAAGACGATCAGCAGGACGGCGGCGTCCACTTCGAACAGGGCCACCGCCACCAGCACCAGCCCGCCCTGGGCCAGCAACAGCCAATGCAGGAGGTTTTCCCGCAGGCCGCTGGTGCGCTCGATCAGCGTGCTGCGGTGGCAGGCCCAATCCGCCAGCCCGGCCGCTATCCAGAGCGGCGCCACCGCATACATCATGAGGGCCTCGGCGGCTGCGACGCTGCTCACCGCGCGAACTGCTCCGAGCCCACCAGGCCGATCTTCGTCAACCCGAGGCGCTGCGCGCTGGTCAGCGCGGCCGCCACCGGCGCGTAGCGGGCGCGGGGATGCGCGCGCACGTGGATCTCCGGCTGCTCGGGCAGCCGGGCGGCCTCCAGCAGCTTCGCGTCCAGGGCCTGGCGGTCCGCCAGCGGCTGCCCGTTCCAGACGAAGCGGCCGGCGGCATCCACCTCCAGCTGCACGATTGCCGGCGGTTCGGCCGGTTGCGGCGCGTTCTGCCCCGGCATCTCCAGGGCGACGGCGTGCAGCTGGATCGGGATGGTGATGATCAACATCACCAGCAAGACCAGCAGCACGTCCACCAGCGGCGTGGTGTTGATGTCCACCATGGGCTCGGGATCGGGCTCGATGCCGGTGCGGATGTTCATCGCGCGGGAGGCTCCGTGAGGAAGCCGATGCGGGCGATGCCTGCCTGCTGCGCCGCGTAGACCACGCGTCCCACGGGCTCGTATTCCGCGCGCACGTCGGCGCGGATGTGCAGCTCGGGCTGGGGCTGCATCGCGGCCACCTTGGTGAGCAGCTCGGGCAGCCCCGCCGAATCCGGCAGCAGCGTTTCGAACCACCAGGTGCGGCCCTGCGCGTCGACGGTGACGATCACGCTCTCCTGCTGCATGTCGCGGCGCTGGTTCTGCTCGCGCGGCAGCGTCACCGCGATCGAGCTGTTCACGACGGGAATGGTGATCAGGAAGATGATCAGCAGCACCAGCATCACGTCCACCAGCGGCGTGGTGTTGATCTCGGCGATGAGGGCGTCCTCGCCGGCCTGCTGGTCGCGGTAGCGGATAGCCACCGTCAGGTACCGCGTCCGCCCGTCGCGAGCAGCACGGTGTGCAGGTCCGAACCGAAAGCCCGGACCGTGTCCATCGCCACCTTGTTCCGGCGCACCAGCCAGTTGTAGCCGAGCACGGCCGGGACGGCGACGGCGAGGCCCAGCGCCGTCATGATGAGCGCCTCGCCCACCGGCCCGGCCACCTTGTCGATGGAGGCCTGGCCGGACGCGCCGATGCGCACCAGCGCGTTGTAGATCCCCCAGACCGTGCCGAACAGTCCCACGAAAGGCGCGGTGGAGCCCACGGTGGCGAGCACCGCCAACCCTTCCTGCGTGCGGCTGTGCACGGTGCCGACGGCGCGCTCGATGCTCTGCGCCATCCAGGTGTTCAGGTCGACCTTGCCGATGAGGCCGTCGTGCTTCTGCGTCGCCTCCAGCGCGGATTCGGCGATGAAGCGGTACGGGCTGCCCGCCTGCAAGGCCTTGGCGCCCTGCTGCACGGAGTCCGCCTTCCAGAAGGTGGCGTTGGCCGACCGGCCCTGCCCGCCCATGCGCGACTGCGCGATCAGCTTGGTGATCAGCACGTACCAGCTGGCCAG
>JAJNBO010000113.1 GCA_021156245.1 Ramlibacter sp.
CAGCGGCCCGACCGCGCCCTACGCTCCGGCGCCCCTGTCCGAAGTGACCGCCACCATCCGCGAGAAGAAGCCTGCCGTGGTGTTCGCACCCCACGTCGAAACCGCCAGCGGCATGATCCTGCCGGACGACTACATGCGCGCCGTCGCAGACGCCCTGCACGAGCACGGCGGCCTGTTCGTGCTGGACTGCATCGCTTCGGGCGCGATGTGGGTGGACATGAAGGCCTGCGGCATCGACGTGCTGATCTCCGCGCCCCAGAAGGGCTGGAGCAGCTCGCCGTGCTGCGCGATGGTCTGCATGAGCGAGCGCGCCCGCAAGACGATCGAGGGCACCACCAGCAGCAGCTTCGCGATGGACCTGAAGAAGTGGCTGCAGATCATGGAGACGTACGAGGGTGGTGCGCATATGTACCACGCCACCATGCCCACCGATGCGCTGACGCGCCTGCGCGCCACGATGAAGGAGACGCAGGCTTACGGATTCGCGAAAGTGAAGGCGGAGCAGGAAGACCTGGGCCGCAAGGTGCGCGCGCTCTTCGAAAGCCGCGGTTTCCCCAGCGTGGCCGCCGACGGCTTCCGTGCGCCCGGCGTCGTGGTGAGCTACACCACCGACCCGGACATCCAGTCCGGCAAGAAATTCCTGAACGAAGGCCTGCAGACCGCGGCCGGCGTGCCGCTGCAGTGCGACGAGGGCGCCGACTTCAAGACCTTCCGCCTGGGCCTGTTCGGCCTGGACAAGTGGCACCACGTGGACCGCACCGTGAAGTCGCTCGCCGACGCGCTGGACCGCATCGGCGTGGTGGCGCAGAAGAAGGCAGCCTAGTCGCCGTCGCCGTCGCCGGGGCCGTCGGCGCCAGGGGCGTCCTCTGGCCCACCGCCGTCATTCCCGCGAAGGCGGGAATCCAGGGCTCCCAGCACCCGCCCCTTGGCGAAGGGCGTGCTCCCCACCAGCAAGTGGAACTCCGCACCTTGCGCGAGGTACGGCAGCGCGCCTTGCGGATGCAGCAGCTCCAGTCTCCCTTCGCGGATGCCGCCCAGGCGGCCGATGAATCCTCGCTGGCCCACGACGACGAGCACGGTCGACCCCTCCGCCGGCGCCGGCCCCTGCGGCTCGATCGCCACGCGCAATTGCGGCGAGAACGCCGATCCGGCCGCGAACGCCGTCGCCGGCGGCACCTTCCGGGGAATCCGCCGGACGAACCACGCGACGAGGTTGCCCACCGCCGGCAGCCACAACACCAGGAGCAAGGTGCCGATGTCGCGCAGGGTCGAAGGGTCGGGTGCCAGCAGGCGCATCACGCCGCCCGCCGAGGCCAGCGTGAGCAGGACGATCATCACCGCGCGGCGCCGCGCCGGCGTGGCTGTGAACAGCGCCATGAAGGCTCAGGTCCTCAGCTTCCGTCCCACGCGGCCTTCCACGGCATCGACCTTGGCGCGCAGGCGCGGCTCGGTGCCGGCGCGATAGTCCATCTTCAGGTTCAGGCTGATGCGATTGCAGTCGATCTGCAGGGTGCGGAAGCACTCGCTGACCACGGCCATCACTTCATCCCAGTCGCCCTCGAGGATGGTCCCCATCGCGGTGAGCTGGTAGCTCACGCCGCTGCGGTCGACGACGTCGAGGATGCGCGCCACCTGCCGGCTGAGGCTTTCCCCCTCGCCGGTGGGCGCCATGGCGAATTCCAGCAAGACCATCTTGTGCTCCGTGGGGAAACAAGGCGCATCTTGCCTCAGCCCGGCCGGTGGGCCAATCCAGAAAGCCCTGGATCCCCGCCGTCGCGGGGATGACGACTTTTCCCGCGAAGGCGGGAATCCAGGGCTCCCGTCCTCAGAAGCTCAAGCTCGCCGCCCCCGCCTTCAGCTTCTCGTGCACCACGCTGGCGCCGGCGATGGTGACGCCTTCGATGAAGTCCTCCTGCGTGTAGCCGCGCGACTTGACGCAGGGCGGGCAGGCCACGATGCTGCCGCCGCGGCCCATGAAGTCCTCCATCAGGATCTTCAACGGGTCCAGCGGCGCCACCTGCGTCATTTCCACGGAGCGCTTGCGCACCAGGTCCACCGCGCCGCTGGTGAGGAAGGCGGTGACCTTCATGCCGGATGTGATGGCGCCGCAGGCAATGGTGAAGCCGACGGACGACAGCTCGTGGTCGGCGCCGCGCGTCATGAGGACGACGAGTTCGCGGGTGTCCTGGGTCATGGGATGTTGCTCCTTGGAGGGATGTTCATAATCAAAGGGGAGCCGGCATGGTCGCTCGCGGGACCGGGGCGGGTCCTGTCCTGGCGTCCTGGGTTGATGACCGAACGTCCGCGTGAGCGGCAGGAGGAGGCGAATGGATGCGTTGTCCGACGTCTTGCGCACGATCCGGCTGCAGGGTGCGCTGTTCCTCAACGGCCAGTTCCACGAGCCGTGGTGCGTCGACGCCCGGCCGGCGATCTCCATGGCGCCCCTGCTGTGCCCCGGCGCGCAGCAGATGGCCATCCTGCACATGGTGATGGAAGGCCGCTGTTGGATCCAGTCGCCTGGCGAGGACGCGATTGCCCTGGAACCCGGGGACGTCGCCGTGCTGCCCACCGGCGGCGCGCACCTGGTCGGCAGCGGCATGCAGCATGCGCCGGTGAGCCTGCAGCACGTCGTGCCGGTGCAGGTGCCGGAGGTCAGGCAGGTGCGCTACGGCGGCAACGGCGATCCGTGCGTGCTGGTATGCGGCTGGTTCGCGTACGAGCGCGATGCGCCCAATCCCCTGCTCGCGTCCTTGCCGGGCCTGTTCAAGGTGGCCGTCGGCAGCCGGCCCGCCGGGCGCTGGCTGGAGGAGTCGGTTCGCTACGCCACGCGCGATGCGGCCGCCGGCCCCGGGTCGACCGCCATCGCCGCGAAGGTGGCCGAGTCGCTGTTCATCGAATCGTTGCGCGCCTATCTCGAGTCCCTGCCGGCGCAGCGCAACGGATGGCTGGCCGGCCTGTCGGACCCGCAGGTGGGACGCTGCCTGGCCCTGATGCACGCGCAGCCGGCGCGGCCCTGGTCGCTGGAGTCGCTGGCGCAGGAGTCGCACACGTCGCGCAGCGTGCTGGCCGAACGCTTCCACGAGCTCCTGGGCACGCCGCCCATGCAATACCTCAAGCGCTGGCGGCTGGCCATGGCTGCTCGGATGCTCACCACCGAACGCATCAATGTGATCCAGGTGGCGGAGGCGGTGGGGTACGAATCGGAGGCTTCGTTCAGCCGCGCGTTCAAGGGCGTGTACGGCGTGCCGCCGGGCGCATGGAGAAACGGCGCGGATCGCCCTGCGAACCGCGCCGACCTGGAAGCCTGAAAACGCGCGACGGCGGCCGCGCGATCCGGGCGTCAGCCCATCTGGAATTGCTTCTTCAGGCTCGAGACTTCGTCGTGCAGGCGCTGCACGGATTGCTGCGTCTGCTGGTCCACGCTGTTGCCGGCCTGGCGGCAAGCCTGCATGGCGCGGTCGCCCGCCTGCTCCATCTGCATCACGGCCTGGCGCAGCCCTTCCTGGCTTTGCACGCCTTGCTGCTGCCCCTGGCTGCCCTGGCCCTGGCCTTGCTGCTGCTGGCCGCTGTCCACCTGCTGCTGGATCTGCTTGGCCTGGTCGTGCAGCGACATCACGGACTGCCGCAGTTCGTCGGGCACCGAGCCCTGCTGCACCTGGCGCTTGGCCTCGTCGGCGCATTCCTCGATGCGGTGGATGCTTTGCTTCAATTGGTCTGGCTGCATGTGGATCTCCTGTCTGGTTGGACGCGGTTTGCCCGCGACAAAGACCATCTTGGCCTTGTTGTCGCACGACAGAAGCGGCCAAGCGCCGACGTGTGCGTCGGGGAGAGTCGACTCAGCGTGATGCCGCAGACGCGTCATTCCCGCGAAAGCGGGAATCCAGGGCTTCCCTCTCCCCATCAGGGGATGAGTCTCCGGATCTCCTCCAGCCAAACCTTCGCCAGCTTGTTCCAGCCGCTCGCGTTGGGATGGATCTCGTTCTGCCAGTCGCCGCTGCTGCCGCTGCTCCCGGGGTCAGCGGGGACGAGATCCAGCGCGCTGGTGGGCACCACGTGCAGGTCCGCGCGGCCGTCCACCTTGGTCCATCCCGTGACCGCCGCCTCCACGTCGATGAAGATGCGGCGGGTGACGTCCGGCCACAGCGTGGTGGGGATGCCGTTGCGGATGTACGCCTTGGACAGCCAGGGGCCCGAGCCCGAGAAGACAGGGGCATTGCGCGCCACGGGTTCGTTGTAGGCGTTCAGGAGGATCGGCAGGTCCGCAGGTTGCCGGCTCGTGCGCACGGCTTGATAGAGCTTGTCGAAATTCGGGTCGAGGAAGTCGTTCACCAGCGTCGCCACCGCCGCCGCGTCGATGCAATCGTTCTCGGACGCCGGAGGCGGGCCGACGCGCACGTCCTTCAAGATTCCCTGTCCGGGCGGCGGGTCGAGCGCCGCATCGATGAAGTCGTTGCCGCCGGCGCTGAGGAGCAGGGCGTCGAAGGTGAAGCCCATGTCCGGCGTGTTCAGCCACTGGTGAAAGTCGTCGTTCAGGCAGTCCGCGATGTGCCGCAGCGTGTGCCCGAAGCGCGAGAGGTTGATGAACAGGGCGTCGTCACCGCGCGCACCGCCCTTGAAGATCTTCGCCAGCGCCCAGGGCAGCGACATCTGCGCCAGGGAGCTGCGGTCCATCCAGGAATCGCCTTCACAGAGGAAGAAGTAGTCGAAGTTCTCCGGCACCAGGGTGCCGTTCTCGACCTCCTCCATGAACTCGTGGCTGTAGATGACGCGTGACGCCATGGGAGCCTCTCTTTCCTGTGGGAAAAGCAGTGTAGGTTTGCCTCGAGCCCCGGTCCAGCACGAATGGAGGAGCGGCAGCTGGCACGCTTGTCACGCAGGAGATATTCCGCTGGAGCGGATGCGCGCACCATCGTTCTCACAAGGAGACCACCCATGGACACCGCACCCCGCATCCCCCCCCTGGAGCCGCCCTTCAGCGAGGAGCAGCAGGCCCTGCTCGCCAAGATGAATCCGCCCAATGCGCCGGAGGTCCTGGCGCTTTTCCGCGTGCTGGCGCACCACCCCGTGCTGTCCGAACGCATGATGGGATGGGGCGGCTTTCTGCTCGGGCGCAAGGCGCTGATTTCGCTGCGCGATCGCGAGGTGGTGATCGACCGCGTGTGCGCGCGCTGCGGCGCGGAGTACGAGTGGGGCGTGCACGTCGCCGCGTTCGCCAAGGCCGCGGGCTTCACGCCGGAGCAGACGGCTGCGATCGCGGATCCGGAGGTTGACGATGCGGTGCTGACCGAGCGCGATCGCTTGCTGGTGGCGATGGTCGATGAACTGCACGACACGTCCGACGTGTCGGATTCATTGTGGGCGCAACTCGCGCAGCATTACTCACCGCCGCAGCTGATCGAGCTGCTGATGCTGGCGGGGTGGTACCGCGCGATCAGTTATGTTTGCAGGGCGGCGAGGGTGCCGTTGGAAAAGTGGGGGGCCAGAACCGCGCTCGGCAGGTAGCCCAGTCCCGGCCGTGCTTCATCGACGGAGTTCCTCCGCCAGCATGCGATCGAGTTCCAGGACGCCGTACTCCAGGGGACTGGAGTCCCGGGCTGTTTCCTCGATACGGACACCTCTTGCCCTCCAGGACCAATCCGAAGCGGACGTCAGTGTCGCCGTCGTGAGTCGGAGCCTCATGCCGGAAGGCAGAGCCATCCATTGTTGGATGATGTCGTCCCCGAAGCTCGCGGTGCCGACGGTTCTGGCGTCTCGCACTTCGTACAGTGTCTGCGCCAGCAGTTCAGCGCCCGAGGCCGTCTTTTCATTGACCAGAACCGACAGCGGGATGCTGCGAAGTTCTCGCGAGATTTCGGGATCTACTCCCGACGCGAGGGCCGCCGAGTCCGGCACCCTGCGGGGACTCTTGCCATAGCGGTCGGTCTCGTGTGAAAAAACTGTGCCTGGAGGCACGAGCAAGGAGCCTACGGCCATGATGGCGTCCAGCAGGCCGCCCTGGTTACCACGCAGGTCCAGTATCAGCTTTCTCGGCGCGGCCGAACCAGTGGCGCGCTCGTTCACGAATGCATCGAGGAACTGCCTGGCGGTATCGTCCCTGAACTGCGAGATCCGGGCGTACACCACCCGCTCCTGCACGAACGATCTCGCTTTCACGCTCATGACGCGGATCCGCTCTCGGGGAATCGAGAACTCCATGGTCCTGGCATCCTTGCCGCGCTGGATGCGAAGGTGCATCGTGGTTCCTGCAGCCCCTCGCATGACCCGTACACCGTCGGCCAAGGACATCTGGGAGATGTCGATGCCGTCAATCTCGTGAATGTCGTCGCCGGGCTGGAGTCCGAAGCGTTCGGCAGGCGAGCCGGCAATCGGCTGCACGATGCGGATCGGGCCCGTCGGAGCGCCTCGGCCGAGCTCCAGCCCGATCCCCACGAATGGCTCCTTCGCGGCTTGGGCCTGGCGCTCTGCGTCCGCTCGCGTCAGAAAATCCGCGCGCCGGTCAGCCGCACGTGCCGCCGCATTCACGCATGCTTCCTCGGGGGAATACGGAGAGTCCGTATTCCGCGCAGCGCGAGATCCTGCGTCCAGGCAGATGCTTTCCAGCTCCGCCACGTCCCCTGCAAAGAGACTCTTGGTCCGGAGGATCTGCATGAACTCGCGCCAATCCTGGCTACGCAGGAGCGGGGGAAGTGTGTTCGAAGGAGGGTCGACCGCGGCGGGCGCGGCGGCGCAGAAGGAGAGCAGGCATATCCAGAAAGCCGCCTTCCCGCATCGGAGCATTGTGCGTTGGGAACGTTTTGGGACGGCCACCTGTTGCTCTCCTGCCTGGCTTGGATGGCGGGGTCGCGACGCGAACCCGCCCTACGGGGCCAGTCGACCCGCGATCGCTACCTGCCGAACGAATCCTTCAACCCCGTGACCCGATTGAAGACAGGCCGACCCGCCGCATGATCCCGCCGATCCGCCACAAAATACCCATGCCTCTCGAACTGGAACTTGTCGTCCCCCTTCGCTGACGCAAGCGACGGCTCCAGGTAAGCCGTCACCACTTTCAGGCTCTCCGGATTCAGCTCCTCGAGGAAGTCCTTCTCCCCCGCCCCAGGCTGCGGCACCGAGAACAGGCGGTCATACAGGCGCACTTCCGCCTTCAAGCCATCGGCCACGCCCACCCAGCTGATATTGCCCTTCACCTTCACCGCATCCGCTCCCGGCGTGCCGCTCTTCGTCTCCGGCAGCACCTTGGCCTGCACTTCCACCAGTGCGCCGGATGCATCGCGCGTGGCGCCCGTGCACTCGATGACGTAGCCGTACTTCAACCGCACCTTGTTCCCCGGGAACAGCCGGAAGAAGCCCTTGGGCGGCGTGTCCTCGTAGTCGGTGCGCTCGATCCACAGCTCGCGGCCGAACATGAACTCGCGGCGGCCGCGATCCGCATCGTGCGGATGCACGGGCGCAGAGCAGGGCTCCAGGTGCCCGGCGCCCATGGCCTCGTC
>JAJNBO010000548.1 GCA_021156245.1 Ramlibacter sp.
GCCCGCGGGCGTGGCGGGAACGCTGGAGCGGCAGGAGCGGCGCTTTGCGCTGGCCCTGTTCGCGCCGGCGTTCCTGCTGCTGCTCCTCACCACCACCGCCCCGCTCGTGTTCCTGGGCTGGAACAGCCTGCAGAAGCTGGACATGAGCATGCCGTGGCTGTCCGGCTTCGCGGGGCTGGACAACTACACGAAGATGGGGAGCGATCCGCGCTTCTGGAACTCGCTGTGGCTGACCGTCGTCTACACGGCCTCCACCGTCATCCTGCAGGTGGTCATCGGCCTGTCCCTGGCGCTGCTGGTGTTGCAGATTCCCAAGGGGCAGGGCCTGCTGCGCGTCGCCGCGATCCTGCCCATCGTGCTGGCCCCCGTGGTCGTGGGCCTGTTCTGGCGCACGCTGGTGCTCGCGCCGGACTTCGGCCTGGTCGACGTCGTCACGCGCGCGCTGGGCCTGGGCAGCCACAACTGGCTGGGGGATCCACAGCTGGCGCTGATCTCGGTGATCGCGATCCACACCTGGCAGTGGACGCCGTTCGCCTTCCTGGTGCTGCTCGCCACGCTGGCGACGCTGCCGCCGGACGTGTATGAAGCTGCGCGGCTGGACCGGGCCAGTGCATGGCAGCGCTTTCGCTACATCACGCTGCCGCTGATCCGGCCCGCGGTGGTGATGGTGGTGATCCTGCGCACCATGACCGCCTTGTCCGCGTTCGCGGCGATCTTTGCCGCCACCGGCGGCGGGCCGGGCACGTCGACGGAGATCCTGAACCTGTACGCGTACCGCACCTCGTTCACCGAGCTGAACATCGGCTACGGCTCCGCGCTGGCGATGGTGCTGCTGGCGATCACGCTGTTCGTCTCCTGGCTGCTGTTCCGGCGGCGAAAGGCGGTGGGATGAACCGCTCCCTCCCGCGCCGCGTGGCGCTGTTCGCCGTCGCCGGCCTGATCGTGTCGATGTGGGCCTTCCCGGTCCTGTGGGCGCTGCTCACCTCGTTCAAGACCGAGCGCGACGTGCTGGCGTATCCGCCGACACTGGTGTTCGCGCCGACGCTGGCGAACTACCGCGAGGTGCTGTTCGGCAGCTCCACGATCCTGCCGAACCTGTGGTCGAGCATGGTGGTGAGCTTCTCCGCGACGCTGCTGACGATGCTGTTCGCGATTCCGGCGGCGTACGCGCTGGCGCGCCTGCTGCCGCCCGTGGGCCTGATCATTCCCTATTACCTGGTGCTGCAGCGCATCGGCGGGCTCGACACCTACAGCGGTCTGGTGGTGATCTACCTCACCTTCTCGCTGCCGTTCGCGATCTGGCTGATGGTGTCGTACTTCGAGGACGTGCCCTACGAGATGGAGGAGGCGGCGCTGCTGGACCGGGCGGGGCGGCTGCGCGCGCTCTGGTACGTGATCCTGCCGCAGGTGCGCGGCGGCATCGCCGTGACCACGGTGTTCGTGTTCCTCAACGCGTGGAACGAGTTCATGTTCGCGGTGGTCCTGGGCGGCAACAAGGTGCGGCCGGTCACGGTGGCCATGTTCAATTTCATATCGGTCGAACAGACGCAATGGGCGCGACTGGCGGCGGGCGCGATGGTGGCCATGGCGCCGGTCATCCTGGTCGGCCTGCTGGCGCAGCGCCACATCGTCAAGGGCCTCACGGTGGGAGCGGTCAAGGGAGGGGGCCGGCGATGAACGACAAGAAGGGCAATGTGCGCCTGCAGGGCGTGGTGAAGAAGCACGGCGAGACGACCGTGTTGCACGGCGTGGACCTGGAGATCCGCGCGGGCGAGTTCTTCGTGCTGCTGGGGCCCTCCGGCTCGGGCAAGACGACGACGCTGCGCATCATGGCGGGCCTCGAATCCGTCAGTGCCGGGCAGGTGCTGATGGACGGCGTGGACGTGACGAATACCGAGCCGGGCGAGCGCGATGTCGCCATGGTGTTCCAGAGCTACGCGCTCTATCCGCACATGACGGTGGCGGAGAACATCGGCTTTCCGCTGAAGATGGTGGGCACGGCACGCGACGCGATCGAGAGAGCGGTGCAGGACGCCGCGGCGCGGGTGAGCATCGGCCACCTGCTGCAGCGCCGGCCCGGCCAGCTGTCCGGCGGGCAGCAGCAACGCGTGGCGCTGGCGCGCGCCATCGTGCGGCAGCCGCGCCTGTTCCTGCTGGACGAGCCGCTGTCCAACCTGGATGCCAAGCTGCGCCTGGAGACCCGGCTGGAGCTGAAGCAGCTGCAGCGTGCGCTGGGCGTGACCACTGTCTACGTGACGCACGACCAGGAAGAGGCGATGACGCTGGCGGACCGCGTCGCCGTCTTCATGGATGGCCGCATCGTCCAGATCGCCACGCCGCGCGATATCTACTCGCGGCCCGCGCAGGTGTCGGTGGCGGGGTTCATCGGCACGCCGCCCATGAACCTGGTGCCCGCCACCTGGCGTGGCAACGTGGCGGTGATCGACGGTGTCGCGCATCCGGTGGGCGCGACGACCCAGCAACCGCGCGAAATCGTGCTCGGCGTACGGCCCGGCGAACTGCGCGCCGGCGGCAGCGGCACGCCGGCCAAGGTTGAATACATCGAGGAGCTGGGCGACCACAGCATCATCGACCTCACGGGCGCCGGACAGCGCCTGAAGATCAAGGCCGACGGCCAGGCGCGGCTGGGCGAGGGCGAGTCCACGCACGTGAGCTTCGATGCCGGCGCCGCCCACCTGTTCGACCGCGCCAGCGGCCAGCGACTGAACTGAATTCCGACGAAGGACCTGCCATGCAAAAGCGACCCAACATCCTGCTGATCCTCAACGACGACATGGGCTACTCGGACATCGGCTGCTACGGCGGCGAAGTCGAGACGCCGAACCTCGACCGGCTGGCGGCCAACGGATTGCGCTTCTCCCAGTTCTACAACACCGCGCGCTGCAGCCCGTCGCGCGCGTCGCTGCTGACCGGCCTGCATCCGCACCAGACGGGCATCGGCATCCTTACCTACGATTCGGGGCCGGAAGGCTATGCGGGCAACCTCAACCAGCGCTGCGCCACGATCGCCGAGGTGTTGAAGCCGGCGGGCTACCGCAGCTACCTCAGT
>JAJNBO010000114.1 GCA_021156245.1 Ramlibacter sp.
CAAGGAAAACGAGCCGTTTGACGTGGCGCTGCGCCGCTTCAAGCGCACCATCGAGAAGCTGGGCCTGCTCACCGAGCTGCGCGCCCGCGAGTTCTACGAAAAGCCGACCGCCGAGCGCAAGCGCAAGAAGGCCGCCGCCGTGAAGCGCCACTTCAAGCGCGTCCGCAGCATGCAGCTGCCGAAAAAGCTCTACTGAGCCCCGGCTGAAGCCCAGAAAAGCCCGCCCGGGGACGCCCGCGCGGGCTTTTGTCATTCCAGCACCCATCCAGGAGAACCCATGACGCTCAAGGAACGCATCACCGAGGACATGAAGGCCGCCATGCGGGCCAAGGACGCCGAGCGCCTGGGCGCCATCCGCATGCTGACCGCCGCCATGAAGCAGAAGGAAGTGGACGAGCGGGTGGAGCTGGACGACGCCGCGGTCGTCGGCATCGTCGACAAGCTGCTCAAGCAGCGCAAGGACAGCATCGAGGCCTTCGAGAAGGCCGGCCGCCAGGACCTGGCAGACAAGGAAAAGACCGAAGCGGCGGTGCTGCAGGCCTACCTGCCGGCACGTCTCTCGGCCGACGAAGTGGCTGCCGAAGTGAAGGCCATCGTGGCCGAGGTGGGCGCCAAGGGCCCCGGCGACATGGGCAAGGTGATGGGCGCCGCCAAGGCGCGCCTGGCCGGCAAGGCGGACATGGGGCAGGTGAGCGCGGCGGTGAAGGCGGCGCTGGCCTCGTAGTCGTCCTTCCCGCGAAGGCGGGAATCCAGGGCTTCCAGGAAGGGAAGCGGCCGCGGCCGCTTCCCTTCTGGGTCTCCGCCTGCGCGGGGATGGCCGGGTCCGCCGCCCGCGGCTAGGACCCGGCCACCTTCATGCGATTCACCAGGATCGACCCCACGGTCTTGGCGCCGTAGTTGTAGACGTCCGCGCCGACCGCCTCGATGCCCATCAACATGTCCTTGAGGTTGCCGGCGATGGTGATCTCCTGCACGGGATACGCGATCTCGCCGTTCTCCACCCAGAAGCCGCTGGCGCCGCGCGAGTAGTCGCCTGTCACGTAGTTCACGCCCTGCCCCATCAGCTCGATGACGAACAGGCCGGTGCCCAGCTTCTTCAGCATCTCCACCAGGTTGTCGTTCGGATGGGTGAGGCGGGACGTCAGCGTGAGGTTGTGCGAGCCACCCGCGTTGCCGGTGGTCTTCATGCCCAGCTTGCGGGCCGAATAGCTGCTGAGGAAGTAGCCGCCCACGCGGCCCGCGTCCACCACCTTGCGCGCGCGGGTGCGAACGCCTTCCTCGTCGAAGGCCGCGCTGCCCTTGCCACGCCGGACGAACGGGTCTTCCAGCACGTCGATGTGCTCCGGAAACACCTGCTTGCCCAGCGAATCCAGCAGGAAGCTGCTCTTGCGGTACAGGGAGCCGCCGCTCGTGGCCTGCACGTAGCCGCCCAGGAGGCCGGCCGCCAGCGGCGACTCGAACAGCACCGGGCATTCGCGCGTGCGGATCTTGCGGGACTTCAGGCGGGCCAGCGCGCGCTCGGCGGCATAGCGGCCGATGGATTCGGGCGAGGCCAGCTCCTGGGCCGAGCGCATGGAGCTGTACCAGGCGTCGCGCTGCATTTCGTCGCCGCGCCCGGCGATCGGCGCGACGGAGACGGAATGACGCGAACTGGCGTAGCCGCCGCGGAAACCATGCGTGTGCGCACTGAAGAAGTGGCTCTGCTGTGCGGAGACGCCGGCGCCTTCGCTGTTGGTGATGCGCGGATCGGTGGCGAAGGCAGCGGCCTCGCAGCGCAGCGCCAGCTCGGCGGCTTGCTCGCTGGTCAAGTCCCAGGGATGGAACAGGTCCAGGTCCGGCTGTGTGTCGAGCGGGGCGATGTCGTCGGGTTCCGGCAACCCCGCCACCGGGTCCTGCGCCGTGAAGCGGGCGATGTCGTAGGCCGCCTGCACGGTGCGTTCGATGGCGGCGCGGGAGAAATCGGAGGTGCTGGCATTGCCGCGGCGGTTGCCCACGTAGACGGTGATGCCCAGGGACTTGTCCCGGTTGCGCTCGACGGTCTCCAGCTCGCCCTTGCGCACCGACACGCTCAGGCCGCAGCCCTCGGATGCCTCGGCTCCCGCGTCGGTGGCCCCCAGCTGGCGGGCGTGGCCCAGGGCGTAGTCCACCAGTTCCTCGAAATCGACGCGGCTGTAGGCGAATCCGGTTGCGGCTTGCGCGGGTTGTTTATTCATGGCGGGCTATGATACTTGTGCAAGGTTGCGCACCACGGTCGCGCAGGCCATCCAGCCACCCTCCCCCCGCATGTCCCGCAAACCCAAAAAAGGCTATTTCGTCAAAGGCCACTTCGTAGCCGAAGGCAGCGAACTCGACCAGGAGCTCCGCGCGGAGCAGACCGGGGGCGCGCCGAGCCGCACCGAGCTGAAGAAGGAAAGCACTGAGCTGCAGAAGCTGGGCGAAGCCCTGCTCACGCTGCGCGCCGACCTGATGACGAAGCTGGACCTGCCCGAACAGCTGACCGGCGCGCTGGACGCGGTGAAGAAGATCACCAACTTCGAAGGCCGCCGCCGCCAGATGCAGTTCGTGGGCAAGCTGATGCGCCAGCTGGATCCGCAAGACCTGCAGGCCGTGCGCGATGCGCTGGACGAGCAGCACCACGGCTCCGCGCAGCAGACGCTGGCGCTGCACGCCGCGGAGAAGTGGCGCGACGACATGATCGCCGGCGACGAAGCGGTGCACGACTGGCTGCAGGCGCACCCGGCGACCGATTCGCAACAACTGCGCGCGCTGGTGCGCCAGGCGCGCAAGGACAGCGTGCCGACCCGGGACGAAGTCTCGCGCGGCGAAGCGCCGCGCCGCGGCCGGGCGTATCGCGACATCTTCCAGATGGTGCGCGAACAGCTGGAGCAGGAAGAACATGAGTGAGCACGACAGCGTCACCATCGGCATCGTCTCGATCAGTGACCGCGCGTCGAGCGGCGTCTACGAGGACAAGGGGCTGCCGGCGCTGAAGGAGTGGCTGGGCCGGGCGCTGAAGAACGCGGTGACGTTCCAGGAGCGGCTGATCCCCGACGAGAAGGACCGCATCAGCGCCACGCTGATCGAACTGGTGGATGCCGGCTGCTCGCTGGTGCTGACCACCGGCGGAACCGGCCCGGCGCTGCGCGACGTCACGCCGGAAGCGACGCTCGCCGTGGGCCACAAGGAGATGCCGGGTTTCGGCGAGCAGATGCGGCAAGTGAGCCTGCGCTTCGTGCCGACCGCGATTCTCTCGCGCCAGGTCGCCGTGATCCGCGACAAGAGCCTGATCATCAATTTGCCGGGCCAGCCGAAGGCGATCCAGGAGACGCTGGAGGGCTTGAAGGAAGACGGCAGGCAGGTCGTACCAGGCATCTTCGCCGCGGTGCCCTATTGCATCGACCTCATCGGCGGGCCCTACCTCGAGACGAACGACGAGGTGTGCAAGGCGTTTAGGCCGAAGTCGGCGATTCGCCAATAGTTCGTCATTCCCGCGAAGGCGGGAATGCAGGGCTCCCAAAAGCAAAGCGGCCATTGGCCGCTTTTTCAACGCCCTGGATCCCCGCCTCCGCGGGGATGACGGCGCTTCGCGCTGTCACTTCCCCACCAGCTGCGTCAGCTTGTCGGCCTCGAAGTTTTCCTTCGTCTGCGCATCGAGCGGCACGCAGTCTTCGCCGCGCCGCTGCGCGGACAGCTTCTCGATGGCTTGCCAGAGCAGCGCGATCTGGTGATCGTGGCCCGCGGCGTTGTCGATCAGGCCCTTCATGGCCTGCGACAACGGGTCGTCGTTGGCGGTGATGCCGTATGCCGAAAAGCCCATCTTCGCCGCCGCTTCCTCGCGGCGCGCCGTGTCTTCGGCCTGGATGATCCGTGCGGGAATGCCCACGGCCGTCGCGCCGGCCGGCACCGGCTTGATCACCACGGCATTGCTGCCGATCTTGGCGTCGTCGCCCACCGTGAACCCGCCCAGCACCTTGGCGCCGGCGCTGACCACGACGTTGCGGCCCAGCGTGGGGTGGCGCTTGGTACCCTTGTACAGCGAAGTGCCGCCCAGCGTCACGCCCTGGTAGATGGTGCAGCCGTCGCCCACTTCGGCGGTCTCGCCGATGACGACGCCCATGCCGTGGTCGATGAACACGCCATGGCCCATGACGGCGCCGGGGTGGATCTCGATGCCGGTCATCCAGCGCGCGAACTGCGAGAGGAAGCGCGCCAGCCAGCGCAGCTCGCGCTTCCACAGCCAGTGCGCTCCCCGGTGCAGCACGATGGCGTGCAGCCCGGGATAACACGTGAGCACCTCCCACTTGCTGCGCGCGGCAGGGTCGCGGTCGAGGATGCACTGGATGTCGGAGCGAAGGCGCGTGAACATGAGGTTCTTTGCTTGCTGTGCAGGCAAGTCTAAGGCTTTGCCTTCTTCGCTGCTTCGGCCATGGCCTTGGCAACACCGCGCAGGATGTGGATTTCCTCCGGGGTCGGTTGCGCGCGATTGAACATCTGGTTCAGGCGGGGCATCAGCTTCTTGGGGGCGGCGGGGTCCAGGAAGCCGATGGAGACCAGGGCCTGCTCCCAATGCCGCAGCATGCCGCCCACCGCAGCCGCGTCCGCCGCCTGCGTCGGCTGCATCGGCGGCGCATCGAATCCACCCAGCGCCACGCGCCATTCATAGGCGATCACCTGGATGGCCGCGGCGAGGTTCAGGGAGCCGTAGTCCGGCGACACCGGGATGCGCAGCGCCGCATGGCAGCGATAGACATCCTCGTTGCGCATGCCGTAGCGCTCGGAGCCGAAGAGGAAACAGACGTTCTGCCCCTGGGGCGCGATGGTGGCCAGGTGCTCGCGCGGCGTGAACGTCGGCGGGCCGAAATCACGCGGCGTCATCACGGTCGCCAGGACGTGCGTCATGCCCTCCAGCGCCTCGTCCAGCGTGTCCACGGCGCGCGCCTTCTGCAGCACGTCGGTGGCGCCGCTGGCGCGCTCGATGGTTTCGTCGCGGGTGAGCACGTCGTCCCAGCGCGGCTCGACCAGCACGAGGTCGTCGAACCCCATCACCTTCAGGGCACGCGCGGCGGCGCCGACGTTGCCGGCATGACTGGGCTGGATCAGAACGAAACGGGTGGGCATGACCGATTGTCGGATACGCAAATGGACGTAGGACGCCGTTGAAGCCCCTCTCGAAGCCGGCTGACACCCCGCCCGGTAAAATGTGCGCTAACGTGGCCCTCCGCATCGTCGGCAGGCCTTCCGCCCCCAGGGGCGAAGCTCTTCGCACAACTCATGTCGTCCAACCAGCACCCCATGCTCAACGTGGCCGTCAAGGCCGCCCGCGCCGCCGGCGCGATCATCAACCGGGCCGCGCTCGACGTCGAGGCCGTCCGGGTCTCGCAGAAGCAGGCCAACGATTTCGTCACGGAGATCGACCACGCCAGCGAGCAGGCGATCATCGAGACGCTGCTGACCGCCTACCCCGACCACGGCATCTGGGCCGAGGAATCCGGCCGCGAGCATGGCAAGGCAAGCTCCGATCACGTGTGGGTGATCGACCCCCTGGACGGCACCACCAACTTCATCCACGGCTTCCCGGTCTATTGCGTCAGCGTCGCCCTGCTGGTGCGCGGCCGCGTCGAGCAGGCCGTGATCTACGACCCCACCCGCAACGACCTGTTCACCGCCACGCGCGGCCGCGGCGCATACCTGAACGACCGCCGCATGCGCGTGAGCAAGCGCGTGCAGCTCAAGGAGTCGCTGGTGTCCACGGGCTTCCCCTTCCGCCCGGGCGACAACTTCAACATCTACCTGCGCATGATGGCCGACGTCATGAAGCGCACGGCCGGCCTGCGCCGCCCCGGCGCGGCGGCGCTCGACCTCGCCTACGTCGCGGCCGGCTACACCGAGGGCTTCTTCGAAACGGGCCTGTCGCCGTGGGACGTGGCCGCGGGTTCCCTGCTGGTGACGGAGGCGGGCGGCCTGGTGGGCAACTTCACCGGCGAAGCCGACTTCCTGGAGCAGCGCGAGTGCGTGGCCGGCAACCCCAAGGTCTACGGCCAGCTGGTCAAGATCCTGGGCAAGTACAGCAAGTTCGCGAGCGCGGGCGAGAAGGCGGAACTGCGGCAGAACACGCCGAATCTCGTCGAGCCCACGCTGCAGCCCGGCACGCAGATCGACGACGGGCCCGTCTCCGACGACTGAAGGTTTTCCCCGCATGCTCGACATTCACGGACATCCGTGGGTGACGGCGTTGCTGGCCGCGCTGGTCGCGGCGCTCGTCGCGCTCACATTGCATCATTTCGCGCGCGCGGTCCTGCGGCGCGTGGTCAACCGCGAACGCGCCCATGTCCTGAGCGCGATGCTGGAACGCACGCAGCGCGCGGCGGGATTCGCGGCACCGCTCTTCGCCATGCAGCTGGTATGGACGGGTGCGCCGGACACCCTGGACTCCATTGGCGCCGTGCGGCACGTGAACGCCGTCTTCCTGATCATCGCCCTGACCGCGTTCGTGATGGCCCTGATCGGCGGAGTGGCCGACGGGCTGATCGCCCGCAATCCGTCGAACGTCGAAGACAACCTGCACGCGCGGCGGGTGGAGACGCAGACCCGCGTGCTCTCCCGCAGCGGCCAGACGCTCGTGCTGATCGGCGGCTCGGCCATGGTCCTCATGACCTTCCCGGGCATGCGCCAGCTCGGCGCGAGCCTGCTCGCCTCCGCGGGCGTGCTCGGCATCATCGGCGGCCTGGCCGCCCGGCCGGTGTTCAGCAACCTGATCTCGGGGCTGCAGATCGCCCTGTCGCAGCCGATCCGCATCGACGACGTGCTCATCGTCAAGGGCGAGTGGGGCCGCGTCGAGGAAATCACCGGCACCTACGTGGTGCTGAAGATCTGGGACGAACGCCGCCTCATCATCCCGCTGCAGTGGTTCATCGAGAACCCGTTCGAGAACTGGACGCGCACCGGCGCCAACATCCTCGGGACCGTGTTCCTCTACCTGGACTACACCGCTCCGATGGAGGCGATCCGGGCGGAAGCGAAACGCATCGTCGAATCAGCGCCCGAATGGGACCAGCGCGTCTTCGTCGTGCAGGTCACGGACGCGACGGACCGCGCGATGCAGGTGCGCATCCTGGTGTCCGCGAGCAATTCGGGCAAGGCGTTCGACCTGCGCTGCAAGGTGCGCGAAGGCATGCTCGCCTTCCTGGCGCGCGAGCATCCGGGGAGCCTGCCGATGGTGCGTTCCCCGGCGCCCGTCCCTGCGGAGGATGCTCTTTCGTAGGCCGGCGGTGCGCGCGAAGGCGAAGCCCGGTCACCCTCAATTCGGCACCGCGTGCCTCCCCGCCCGCGCCCTTGCAATGATCGTCTTCATGATCTGTGCGGTGCCGTCGCCGATCTGGAAGCCCAGCACGTCCCGCAGGCGCTGCTCCATCACGCCGCGGTCGTAGCCGCCGTGGCCGAACGACAGCAGGCACTGG
>JAJNBO010000115.1 GCA_021156245.1 Ramlibacter sp.
GGCATGCGTGACTCCATCGTGGAAGGCGCCGACAGCGTCACCGCGCTGCCGCTCGAAGCCTTCTGAGGAAACCGATGTCGAAACTGCCTCCCGTCCTTCGCAACCTGCCGCTGCCGGTGATCGCATCGCCGATGTTCATCGTGAGCACGCCGAAGCTGGTGATCGAGCAATGCAAGGCCGGCGTGGTGGGCTCCATGCCCGCCCTCAACGCCCGGCCCGCTTCCCAGCTGGACGAGTGGCTGCACGAGATCGAGGAGACACTGGCGGCGTACAACCGCGCCAACCCCGACCGGCCGGCGGCGCCCTATGCCATCAACCAGATCGTGCACAAGAGCAATGACCGGCTCGAGCACGACATGGAGGCGGTGGTGCGGCGCAAGGTTCCGATCATCATCACGTCGCTCGGCGCGCGCACCGACGTGAACGAAGCGATCCATTCGTACGGCGGTGTCGTGCTGCACGACATCATCAACAACATGTTCGCCCGCAAGGCGATCGAGAAGGGCGCCGACGGGCTGATCGCCGTCGCGGCCGGGGCGGGCGGCCACGCGGGGGTGAAGAGCCCGTTCGCGCTGGTGCAGGAAATCCGCCAGTGGTTCGACGGGCCCATTGCCCTCTCGGGCGCCATCGCCACCGGCGGCGCCGTGCTGGCCGCTCAGGCCATGGGCGCGGACTTCGGCTACATCGGCTCGGCCTTCATCGCCACGCACGAGGCGCGCGCGAGCGATGCGTACAAGCAGGCGATCGTGGAGGGCACCTCGGACGACATCGTCTATTCCAACCTGTTCACCGGCGTGCATGGCAACTACCTCAAGGCCAGCATCCGCGCGTCCGGGCTCGACCCCGACAACCTGCCGGAAAGCGACCCCAGCAAGATGAGCTTCGGCGGCGGTGAAGGCAGCAAGAAGGCCTGGAAGGACATCTGGGGCTCCGGCCAGGGCATCGGCGCGGTCTCGCAGGTGAGCTCCGTGGCGGATTACGTCGCGCGGCTGAAGCGCGAGTACGCGCAGGCGCGCGAACGACTCGGCCTCCCCGCACTCGCTCCGGCGTGACCCTGCACCGGCCGGTCGGCTAGCTCGGCAGCAGGCCTGCTGCGATGATCGGCTGATCGACTCCCGACGCTGGAGGATGGGTGCAACAGCAGATCGAGCAGTGGGACCTGGGTTCCGGAACCTGGCAGCGTGACCGGGCTGCCGAGGCATGGCGCCTCGTTGCCGGACCCTCCGGCGCCACGGTGTCCTCAACCATCGCTCTCGACGACCTTGTGCGCCTGGTCGGCGCCCGCCGCGACCCCGCGGGGGGCAGATGGCTTCCCCCAGACTTCCGGTTCTCGCCACGCACCGGCGCCCCGCTGCAGGCTCCGGACACCCGCGCCGATGCCTCCTGGGTGCCGCCTTTCGGCGCGTCGACACAGCCCGGGTCGCAGCATGCGTCGCGCGGCCTGAGGCGAACACCGGCCGCATTGGCGCTGGCGCGCGCGCCGGGTCGCACGGCGAGCAGCAAGCCCGATCGCACGTTGCCGCTGCTGCCCCAGGGCCGCTACCAGTTCGTGGTGGACAGCTTCGATGTCACTTGTCCCAACCTGCTGGCCATCGAGCCCGACGAAGGCCGGCTTTTCGTGCTGCTGCCGCACTCGCAGCAGTGGATCCCGCTCGAGTGCCCGACGGGGCCAGGCTGGGGCCATCGGCTGCCGAACCCGCGCGGGTGGCGCATGGAGGTGCTCCACGCCGATGGCCATGCGACCTTGTACTGCCCCTCGGCCACGGGGCTGGTCGTGATCACGCCAAGCGTGCTGGGCCTGCGTTGCTCCATCGAGCAGGCGGGGCACGGCCCGGCGCTCGGCGGCCCGGTGGCATGGAACGGCGAGATCTGGACACCCACGCACGGGAAGGACGACATGGTGCACCTGATCGGCAAGCGCGCGGACGCCGCCGGCCGTGCGTACACGGTGTTGCCGACGCAGGTGCCGGTGCCGCCTCAGGGTTTCGAAGCGCCGGTGTTCGATGACCACCATGTGACCTGGCTGTCCGATCACGGACAACTGGTGCTGCGTGGCGACGCGAACGGCGGCATGCGAACGGAGTGGGTGGCGTGGCCGGAGGACGTCAAGCCCGTCTTCGCCGTGGGTTGCCCCTACCTGCATGACGACGGGAGCTTCTGGCAGTTGTGCCGCAGGAACGCGGAGTCAGGCGTCGCGTTCGTGCAGGTGGCCGGCGTCGGTGCGCCGCGGCCGATGCAACAGGTGAACGCGGCCAGCGTCAGCACCGGGGGCGTGAGCTACCGCGGCACGGCGCGCTTCGCCGACGCCCCCTGGACCGCGCAAGGCGAAGAGGCGTCCGTGGAAGTCGTGCTGCCCTTGCTGGAGTCGGCGCGCGACGGCGCGGTGCTCGGGCTCAGGATGGATGCGCCGCGCGGCGTGCCGGCCCTCGTGCAGGGCGGGCACGAACCGAAGCGCGCCATCCTGCAGGTCGAATTGCCCGGCCAGGCCGCGGTGTCCTTCGGCGGGATCGCGGTCAAGCGGCCCTGGCTCGCGCTGCCGTTCGTGCACGACGGCCATCTCTGGATCCATCATCCCGAGATGCCGCAGGTGCCCGGGTGGAAGTTGGACGCGTAGCACGCATGGCCGAGCCCACCTTGCAGCACCAGCGCACGGACCCGTTGCTGGAAGTCCGGCCCGGTGGCGAGTTCTGCCGCTGGTGCAACGGGCCCTGGTTCGGCGAAGTGGCGTTCTGTCCTTATTGCGGGCGGGCTTCCACGAGCGGGCCCGAACCGCATCCCTCCCCGGTGGCGCCAGAGGCGGCAGCCGGCTGGAAGTCCCGCGTCATGCCGGTGGTGGCCGGCGCGTTGATCGGTCTCGTGCTCGTGATCGCCGGGGAACTGGCGATCCGGTCCGGTGTCTGGCAAGCCCTGAAAGCCGCCGTTCAGGGACCGTAGCTCAATGCCGAAGCCTTGCCCCAGAACACGCGGTACATGAAGATCGTGTAGACGATGATGGCGGGCAGGGTGATGGCGACGCCGACGAAGATCACCACCAGCGACTCGTGCGCGCTGGCCGCCTGCCAGACCGTGAGCTTGTCGATCACGATGTACGGATAGATGCTGTACGACAGCCCCAGGAAGGCCAGCACGAAGATCAGCACCGTGCTGGCGAACACCACCCAGCCGTAGCCGGCCTGGATGACGTTCTCGCGGCCCGTCACGTGGAAAGCGGCGAAGAACGCCGCTGCGCATGCCACCGGGATCGGCAGCAGGCCCAGGAACTGCGGCATCGCAAACCACTTGTCGAACACCGTCGCGCTCACCAGCGGCGTCGCGAGCGAGATGCCCACGAGCGCAGCGCCCATGGGCCAGAGGACGAGCCTCGCCCAGCGCACGGCCTTCGCCTGCAACGGCCCTTCCGTCTTCATGATCAACCAGCCGGCGCCGAGCATCGCGTAGGCGGTGGGCAGCGTGACGGCGATCAGCAGCGCGAACAACGTCGCCCAGAGGCCGTGGTCGAAGCCGGTGAGGTAGCTGCCCAGCATCCAGCCTTGGGCGGCCGCCGCCATCAGCGAGCCGAGCGCGAAGATGCGGTTCCACATCTCCTTGCGCGCCGCGCGCGCCTTCACGCGGAAGTCGAAGGAGACGCCGCGCAGGATCAGCCCGATCAGCATCACCGCGACCGGGAGGTACAAGGCGGACAGCACCAGTCCGTGCGCCAGCGGAAAGGCGATCAGCAGCACGCCGATTCCCAGCACCAGCCAGGTTTCGTTCGCGTCCCAGAAGGGGCCGATGCTGGCGACCATCAGGTCCTTCTCGTGGTCGGCCGCGAAGGGCAGCAGCAGCCCCACGCCGAGGTCGTAGCCATCGAACACCACGTAGGCGAGCAGCGCCAGGCCCATCACGGCCATGAAGATCAGGGGCAGCAAGGTCGGCCAGTCGAACGTCATGTCGGATCCTTTCCTCAGGCGGGGCCGCCGATGGGTGTCGCCGCCTTCGGGCTTTGCGGCGCGTCCGGCGTGGGCATTGCGGGGTGCCGGGCCATGTACATCAGCACCAGCACGTACGCAGTCAACAGGAATGCATAGACGCAAAGGTAGGCGATCAGCGTGGACAGCACCATGCCGGGCGCATGCTGCGCCACCAGGTCCGCCGTGCGCAGGTGGCCATAGACCAGGAAGGGCTGGCGCCCGACCTCGGTGACGATCCAGCCAGCCAGGGTCGCCACCCAGCCGGAGAAGGTCATGCCGGCCAGCAGGCGCAGTTGCCAGCGGGAGAAGGGTGAGCCCTCGGCGCCTTTGTCGCGCCGGCGCCGCCACACCGTCCACGCGGCCCACCAGGAAACGGCCAGCATCAGCAGGCCCATGCCCACCATCACGCGGAAGCTCCAGAACACCGGCGCCACCGGCGGGTGGGCGTTCGGGAATTCGTTCAGGCCCTTGAGCTCGGCGTCCATGTCGTGGGCGAGGACGAGGCTGGCGAGCTTGGGCACCTGCAGGGCGTAGTCGGTTCGGCCTTCCTTCTCGTTGGGCCAGCCGAACAGCGTCAGCGCGGCGCCTTTTTCGGTGTGCCAGATGCCTTCGATGGCGGCGATCTTGGCGGGCTGGTGCTGCAGCGTGTTGAGGCCGTGCATGTCACCCGCGACGATCTGCAGCGGGATGGCGACGGCCGCCGCCATCACGCCGGTGCGCAGCGCGCGATGCGTTCCGCCGTTCTGCGTGCCGCGCAGCAGTTGCCAGGCGGACAGTCCAGCGATCAGGAAGGAAGCGGTAAGCGTGGACGCCAGCAGCTTGTGCGCCAGGCGATAGGGGAAGGAGGGGTTGAACACGATCTCCAGCCAGTCCCGGGCATGGAATCTGCCGTCAATGATGGTGAAGCCCGCGGGGGTCTGCATCCACGAGTTCAGGCTCAGGATCCAGAAGGCGGACAGCGTCGTGCCCGCGGCCACCATCAGCGTGGCGATCATGTGCACGCGGTCGGAGACGCGGCTGCGGCCGAACAGCATGATGCCCAGGAAGGTGGCCTCCAGGAAGAACGCGGTCAGCACCTCGTAGCCGAGGAGCGGCCCTGCGATGTTGCCGACGCGCTCCATGTATCCCGGCCAGTTGGTGCCGAACTGGAAGCTCATGGTGATGCCGGAGACCACGCCCATCGCGAAGCTGAGGGCGAAGATCTTGGTCCAGAGGTAGTACGCCTCCTCCCAGTGTTTCGCTTCGGCTGCGTCCTTCGCCGAACTGTTGCGCACGCGGAAGTACACCAGGAACCAGCACAGCGCGATGTTGATGGTGGGGAACAGGATGTGGAAGGCGATGTTCGCGGCGAACTGGATCCGCGAGAGCATGAGCGTGTCCATCGTCACTCCTTGGCGGTACGGCGCCCGGTCATCCGGTCCTTGAGCTCCAGCACCCGCGTGACGGCGGTGCCCATTCCCATCAGCTGCATCGCGGTCTCCGGCGCCAGCTTCTGGACGTCGTCGAACCAAGTCATGAGGCGGTCGATCAGCTCGTACATCTCCCGCATGCGCTGCTGCGCGTGCGCTTCCGCTTCACCGTTGGGTTGTTCGAGCAAGGCCATGCGAAGCATCGACAGTGTGGGCTCGATCTCGCGCCGGCGGCGCTCTTCGGCAAGCACCCGGAAGATTTCCCACACGTCCTGCGGTGCCTCGAAGTACTCGCGGCGGTCGCCCGGCAGGTGCTTCATGCGAACCAGCCGCCAGGACTGCAGTTCCTTCAAACCCATGCTCACGTTCGAGCGCGAGAACTCGAGCGCTTCGGCGATCTCGTCCGCATTGAGCGCGCGCTGCGAGATGAAGATCAAGGCGTACATCTGCCCGACGGTGCGGTTGATGCCCCAGCGGCTGCCCATTTCGCCGAAGTGCGCCACGAACTGCCGGCTGAGGGGAGGAAGGTGGTCTTGCAATGCCATGAACCGGAGTGTCTGCGTTTTCTTTTGAACTTTCAGTAATTCCTGAAAATTCAGACAGCGCTGCGGGGTCTTTGGCGCGGCCGCGCCTTGGTGCATACTGGATGCATGAACAGTATCGACCGCAGTACGTCGAACGAAGCGCCGGAGGTGCGCGTTCCCCTCGGCGCAATCAAAGGACGCGGAACGGCCACGCGGTCCCCGCACCGGTTCGAGCGCGACCTGCGTGAGGGCTTCGACGACGGCTGGGAGCCCAACGAAGAAGGTGGGGAAGGCGTTCCGCACACCGAGGTGATCTGGGAGACGGCGCGCAGCATCATCGCCACCAACGACTCGCCGGACATCCACTTCGGGCAGTCCATCAATCCGTACCGGGGCTGCGAGCATGGCTGCATCTACTGCTATGCACGCCCCACGCACAGCTACCTGAACCTGTCACCCGGGCTGGACTTTGAAACCAAGATCATCGCGAAGCGCAATGCCGTGGACCTGCTGCGGCACGAGATCGGTCGCAAGGGCTATCGCCCCGAGCTGATCGCGATCGGCACCGCAACCGACTGCTACCAGCCGGTGGAGCGCGAGCTGCGCCTCACGCGCGACGTCATCGAGGTGCTGAAGGAAGCGCGGCACCCGGTCGCGCTGGTGACCAAGTCGAGCGGCGTGGAGCGGGACATCGATTTGCTGGCGCCCATGGCCGCGCAGAACCTCGCGGCGGTATACGTGACCATCACCACGCTCGACGCGGATCTTGCGCGCAAGCTGGAGCCGCGCGCCGCCGCGCCGCACCGCAGGCTGCGCATCCTGAAAACGCTGGCCGAGAGCGGCATTCCGTGCGGGGTCAGCCTCGCGCCGCAGATCCCCTTCCTGAACGACGACATGGAGCAGGTGCTGGAAGCGGCCTGGGAGGCGGGCGCGCGCGAGGCCTTCTATCACGTGATCCGGCTGCCATGGGAGGTGGCGCCGCTGTTCCGGCAATGGCTGCAGACGCACTATCCGCAGCGCGCCGACCGCGTGATGCACCGCATCCAGGAAATGCGCGGCGGCAAGGACTACGACAGCGACTTCGCCACGCGCATGAAGGGCACCGGCACCTGGGCCGAGCTGATCGGGCAGCGCTTTCGCAAGACGGCAGGGCGCATCGGCTTCAATGCCAAGAAGACGGTCTTTGCGACGGATCTCTTCCGGCCGCCGGGGCCGGCAGGTCAGGCCGCCCTGTTCTGAGGCCCTGGAGCCGGTGTGCCTCAGGCCAGCACGATGCCGGCGATGAGCACCAGGCCCGCGAGGAAGGCGCCCGCCATGTTGGCGCGCATCTGCGCCGGCCCGGGCAGCCGCCGCATCGACATGTTCCACACGGTGACGATCGGCACGAGGCCCAGCACCAGCACGAGCGCCAGCACCTGCCAGCGCATGAAGCTGGCCCACGCCGGCAGCAGGGCGCGCGAGGGCGCCTGCCACAAGGTTTCGATCGGGAGTTGCTGGCTCCAGAGCCCGCAGGCCATGAGGGTGGCGGCAAGCAGGAACAGGGTGACGGTG
>JAJNBO010000116.1 GCA_021156245.1 Ramlibacter sp.
CGTGTCGGCGTCGGGGAACTTGATGTAGTGGAAGAAGCAGCGGCGCAGGAAGGCGTCCGGCAGTTCCTTCTCGTTGTTGGAGGTGATGAACACCAGCGGACGGTGCTTCGCCTTGACCAGCTCCCGCGTCTCGTAGACGTAGAACTCCATGCGGTCCAGCTCGCGCAGCAGGTCGTTCGGGAATTCGATGTCGGCCTTGTCGATCTCGTCGATCAGCAGCGCCACCGGCTGGTCGGCCGTGAAGGCCTGCCACAGCACGCCCTTGACGATGTAGTTGTGGATGTCCCGCACCTTCTCGTCGCCCAGCTGCGAGTCGCGCAGCCGGCTGACCGCGTCGTATTCGTACAGGCCCTGCTGCGCCTTGGTGGTGGACTTGATGTGCCACTGCAGCAGCGGCATGTCCAGCGCCTGCGCCACCTCCTCGGCCAGCATGGTCTTGCCGGTGCCGGGCTCGCCCTTGACGAGCAGCGGGCGTTTCAGGGTGATGGCGGCGTTCACCGCCAGCATCAGGTCCTGCGTGGCGACGTAGTTCTGGGAGCCTTGGAACTTCATGGGGTTGGGAGGGCAGGATGGGGGCCGGAGGCGCCCCATATAATCACGGGTTGATCGAAAGAAACTGACCTCGTCAGATTGTGCGCGCAAAATGAACAAGTTGTTTAAAACGCTTTTCGCCGTCTCTGTCGCTTGCGCGACCAGCCTGGCATCCGCCCAGCCTGCCACGGCGCCGGCGCAGGCTACCAACGTGGCGCCCGCCACGCCGGCGGCCGGCCCGACCAGCCCGAAGTCGCTGGAAGCCAAGGTCGCCATGTGCGTCGGCTGCCACGGCATCGTCGGCTACAAGTCCAGCTTCCCCGAGGTGTACCGCGTGCCCAAGATCGCCGGGCAGAGCGCCAAGTACATCGCCGCCGCGCTGAACGCGTACAAGGCCGGGGACCGCAAGCACCCCACGATGCGCGGCATCGCGGAGTCCCTGAGCGACAAGGACATCGCGGACATCTCCACGTACTACGAGAACCTGGGCCGCGAAAGCCGCAAGGCCGCCGCCGACAAGCCCAGCCGCGAGCCGAACGCCCAGGTGTCGGCGCTGCTGCAGAAGGCGGCGTGCGCCTCCTGCCACGGCGCGAACATGTCCAAGCCCATCGACCCCAGCTACCCGAAGATCGCCGGCCAGTACGCCGACTACCTGTTCGTGGCGCTCAAGTCGTACAAGTCGGCGAGATGCAGACGGTGCCGGAGCCGCGCTTCCACACCCATTGACGTCATCCCCGCGCAGGCGGGGATCCAGGGCATTGAAAGAAGCGGCCGACTCGGCCGCTTTTGCATTTTTGGAGCCCTGGTTTCCCGCCTGCGCGGGAATGACGGCTTAGGACGTCGCGCGGCGCTGCACGCACTCGACGTAGGCCTGCCCATCGGGCGGCCGGCCGGAGCGCTGGCTTTCCCAGAGCATCTGGCCCAGGCATTCCATGGCCTCGTGGTGCGCGTCGTGCAGTGAATTGCGGCGCGCCGCAAGCAGTTCGACGGCCTGCCGGATGCCGCGCGGCTGGTCGATGGAGCACTGCTCGCTGATCGAGAGGTGCATCGAAAGGTGCAGGAAGGGATTGGCGGCGCCGCCCGAGCCGTCGTACACCCGGGCCACGGCGGCCTCGGCGTCCGCCAGGTCCGGGTCGTATTCCGGGTGCTCCTTGAGCCACTCGCTGGCCAGCGTTTCCAGCGCATCGAGCAACTGCCCGGACCGCGCCTTGTCGTGCACGCCGCAGAAGAAGCGGCGCACCTCGTCCTGGGACGGATTGAACATGAACAAAGGTTAGCACGGGGCTTCGCCGGGGCGTCCGGGATGCTGGAAAGCCCGCAGACGAATCCGCGCCCGTGACTGCCAGAATGGGCCGGCCCGCGGCCACGCATGCGGTGTGAATGCTTTCTACTTCGGAGACAAACCATGAAACGCATCAAGACCCTCCTGCTCGGCTTGCTGGCAGGCATCGGCCTCGCCGTCACCGCGCAGGCGCAGAACATCTCCATCGCCACCGGCGGCACCGGGGGCGTGTACTACCCCATGGGCGGCGGCCTGGCCGCCGTGCTGTCCAAGCACGTGCCCGGGATGTCGGCCACCGCCGAGGTGACCGGCGGTTCCGTCGACAACCTCAAGCTGGTCGGCACCGGCAAGCCCTACGTCGCGTTCTCGATGAGCGACGCCGCCCTCGATGCCTACGAGGGCGAGGACAAGTTCAAGGGCAACAAGGTGCCGGTGCGCACCCTGATGGTGCTGTACCCGAACCGCATGCACGTCGTGAGCGTGGAAGGTAAGGGCGTCAACAAGATCGCCGACATGAAGGGCAAGCGCGTCTCCACCGGCTCGCCCGGCAGTGCCACCGAGGTGATGGCCTTCCGCATCATCGAGGCCGCCGGCCTGGACAAGGACAAGGACATGAAGCGCGAGCGGCTGGGCGTCGCCGAGTCCGTCAACGCGCTGAAGGACGGCAAGATCGACGCCTTCTTCTGGGTGGGCGGCCTGCCGACCGCCGCGGTGTCCGACCTGGCCAACACGCCGGGCAACAAGATCAAGATGATCGACCACGCCGAAGTGGTGCCGGCCATGAACAAGAAGTACGGCAACCTGTACGTGCAGGACACGATCGGCAAGGACATCTACAAGGGCATGGACACCGACAACAAGCAGGCGACCGTCATGAACATCCTGGTGGCCCACCAGAACATGGACGACAAGACCGCGTACAACATCGTCAAGGCCATCTTCGACAAGAAGCCGGACATGGTGGCCGTGCACAAGGAAGCCGAGAACTTCAAGTACGAGAACCAGAAGAAGGACGCGTCGCCGATCCCGTGGCATCCCGGCGCGGTGAAATACTTCGCGGAAAAGGGCATCAAGCTGAACTGACGCCCGAATGACCGACCACCAGGCGGAGCGCGCGCAGCTCAGCGCGGACATCGACGCGGCCGCGCTCGAAAAGGCAGAGGCGTACATCGAGCAGGAGGAGGGGGCCGCCAACAAGCTCAAGGGCTGGACGGCGGCGCTGATCACGCTGGTGGCGGTCGTCATGTCCGCCTGGCACCTTTACTCCGCCTACGACATCGTGCCGGCGCAGACGCTGCGCTCCACGCACCTCGCCTTCGTGCTCGCGCTCTGCTTCCTGGTGTTCCCGGTGGCGCGGCGCTACCGCCACCGCATCATGTGGTGGGACTGGATCGGCGTCGCCCTGGCGATCGCCGTCACCTACTACCTGCTGCAAGGCGGTGACGACCTGACCGACCGCAACACGACGCCGCTGCCCTGGGACATCTTCTTCGGCGTGGTGCTGATCGCGCTGGTGCTCGAGGCGATGCGGCGCACCTCCGGCTGGATCATGCCCTTCGTGTGCAGCCTCTTCGTCGCCTATGCGCTGGCCGGGCCGTGGCTGCCCGCGCCCTGGACGCACAAGGGCTACGAAGTCGGCCGGCTGGTCGGCGTGATGTACATGACGCTCGAAGGCATCTTCGGCGTGGCGCTGGACGTGTCGTCCACGCTCATCATCCTGTTCACCATCTTCGGCGCCTTCCTGCAGTATTCCGGCGCCGGCAAGTTCTACCTGGACTTCTCGTTCTCGGCCATGGGCGGCAAGCCCACCGGCGCGGGACGCACCGTGGTGCTCGCCTCCTTCCTGCTCGGCGGCCCGTCGGGCTCCGGCGTGGCGACGACCGTGACCCTGGGCTCCGTCGCTTATCCCATGCTGCAGAAGGTGGGCTACGAGCGCAACGCGGCCGGCGGGCTGCTGTCGGCCGGCGGCCTGGGCGCGATCATCTCGCCGCCGGTGCTCGGCGCAGCGGCCTTCCTGATCGCCGAGTTCCTGAAGATCTCCTACCTCGACGTGCTGCTGATGGCGGTGATCCCGACCGTCCTGTTCTATTTCGCGCTCTTCCTCATGGTGGAGATCGACGCGCGCAAGTACGGCATGCACGAAGCGGTGTTCGAGAAGGTCGACACGGTCTGGAACCTCACGCGCAAGTACTGGTTCCACTTCCTGTCGCTGATCTCCATCGTCGTGTTCATGCTCATGGGCTTCTCGCCGGTGATGTCCGTGTTCTGGGCGACCGTCGCCTCGCTCGTGACCAGCCTGTTGCGGCGGGACACGGCGCTAATCCCCTATGACTTCTTCCGCAAGGACGTCCTGCGCCGCATCGGCCAGTGGCCGCTGGTGAAGGCGCTGGAAGGCGGGTCCATCGGCGTGCTGAACGTGGCCGCCACCTGCGCGGGCGCCGGCATCATCGTCGGCGTCGTCACGCTCACGGGGCTGGGCCTGAAGTTCAGTTCCATCGTGATCGACTACGCGGACGGTTCGCTGCTGCTCACGGCGATCTTCACCGCATTCGTGGTGTGGATCGTGGGCCTCGCGGTGCCGGTGACGGCCTCCTACATCATCTGCGCCGTCATCGCGGCGCCGGCGCTGATCAAGCTGGGCGTGCCGGAGTACGCCGCCCACATGTTCATCTTCTACTACGCCGTGCTGTCGGAGGTGTCGCCGCCGACGGCGCTGTCGCCGTTCGCCGCGGCGGCCATCACCGGAGGCGATCCGTACAAGACCACGCTGCAGACCTGGAAGTACGTGATGCCGGCCTTCCTGCTGCCCTTCATGTTCGTGCTGGAGTCCAGCGGGCAGGGCCTGCTGCTGATGGGCTCGACGAAGGCGCTCGCCACCGCCAACTGGTGGTCGATCGCCGAGGTGTCGGTCACCGCCGCCATCGGCATCGCCGCCCTGGCCGCCGGCTTCCAGGGCTGGGCGCTGCGCAAGACGCACGTGCTGGAGCGTGGGCTCCTCATCGCGGCGGGCTTCGCCTTGGCCTATCCCAGCTGGGTCGCCGACCTGGCGGGCATCGCCGTCGTGGCCGGGGTGCTTGCGGTGCAATATATGCGTCCGCAACCCGCAACCGCACGCACATGAACACGCTGTCCCGTGACGCCAAGGGCGTCTACCTGATCACCGTCACCCCGTTCACCGACACCGGCGCGCTGGACCTGCCCAGCACCGACCGCATGGTGGATTTCTGCCTGGAGAAAGGCGTCACCGGCCTCACCGTGCTGGGCATCATGGGCGAGGCGACCAAGCTCACCATGGAGGAGTCGCGCGCGTTCGTTCAGCGCGTGCTGGCGCGCGTCGCCGGCAAGGTGCCCGTGGTGGTGGGAGCGTCGGCGCCGGGCTTCGCGGCCATGAAGGAGCTGACGCAGTCGGTGATGGACCTCGGTGCGTCGGGCGTGATGGTCGCGCCACCGCCGAGCGTGCGCACCGACGACCAGATCGTCCAGTACTTCGACATGGTCAACGAGACGCTCGGGCCGAAGGTGCCGTGGGTGCTGCAGGACCATCCGGTCTCCACCACCGTGCAGATGTCCACCTCGGTCATCCTGCGCATCCTGAAGAATTCGCCGACCTGCGTGATGCTCAAGCACGAGGACTGGCCGGGCCTGGCCAAGCTCTCCGCCATCCGCGCGGCCAGCGACAAGGGCGAATTGCAGCGCGTGTCCATCCTCACCGGCAACGGCGGCGGCCTGTTCCTGCCGGAGGAAATGACGCGTGGCGCGGACGGCGCCATGACCGGCTTCGCCTATCCCGAGATGATGGTCGACGTGGTCGCCGCGCATGCGCGGGGCGACCGCGCACGGGCGCACGACCTGTTCGACGCCTACCTTCCGCTGGCCCGCTACGAGCAGCAGGCCGGCATCGGCCTCGCCGTGCGCAAGCACCTCTTCCAGCAGCGCGGCGTGATCGCGTCCGCGTTCATCCGCAAGCCGGGCCCCAGGCTCTCCGCGCAGGACGTCGACGACATCGCCTTCCTGGTGAAGCGGCAGGACCAGCGCCTGCGCGAGCTCGGCTGAACTTCCTTCCAGGACACCATGACCCCGAACGATCCCACCATCACCATGGAGCTCGACCCGCAGGTGGTCGCCACGCTCTCCAAGGTCACCACCGCGACGCTCACGACGGTGCTGCTGAAGAAAGGCCTGCGCAACCTCTGGATCCGCGGCTCGCGGCCGATCCGGCCGAACCAGCCGCGGCTGGTGGGGCGCGCCTTCACGCTGCGTTTCGTCCCGGCCCGGGAAGACCTCGCGACGCCGGAATCCTGGGGCGCACCCATCTCCACCCGCGCCGCGATCGAGGCGATGCCGCCCGGCTGCATCGCGGTCGCCGACGCGATGGGGGTGCAGGACGCCGGCATCTTCGGCGACATCCTGTGCGCCCGCATGGCCCGTCGGGGCATGGCCGCGCTCGTGACCGACGGCGTGGTGCGCGACCTGCAGGGCGTGCTCGGCACCAACCTGCCGGTGTGGTGCAGCGGCTATGCCGCGCCAGCGTCCGTCGCGGGACTCACCTTCGTCGGCTGGCAGCAGCCCATCGCCTGCGGCGGCGTCGCGGTGTTTCCGGGCGACGTGGTCGTCACCGACGACGACGGCGCCGTGCTGATCCCGGCCGCGCTGCTCGACTACGTGCTCGACCAGGCGCCGGAGCAGGAGCAGCTCGAGGGCTGGATCATGCAGGAGGTGATGGAAAAGGGCGCGGCGTTGCCGGGCCTGTACCCGCCCAACGAGGAAAACAAGGCGCGCTACGAGGCGTACAAGGCCGCGCGGAAGAAGTAGCCACCGCCCCGGACTAAACTGCCGGGACCGGAGAACCGCATGACCAAGCAAGCTTTCATCTGCGACGCCGTTCGCACCCCCTTCGGCCGCTACGGCGGCGCCCTGTCCTCCATCCGCACCGACGACCTCGCCGCCATCCCGATGAAGGCGCTGATGGCGCGCAACCCCAAGGTGGACTGGCAGGCCGTCACCGACGTGCTGTACGGCTGCGCCAACCAGGCCGGCGAGGACAACCGCAACGTGGCGCACATGGCGTCGCTGCTGGCGGGGCTGCCGATGGACGTGCCGGGCGCCACCCTCAACCGCCTGTGCGGCTCCGGGCTGGATGCGGTCGGCACCGCGGCCCGCGCGATCAAGTCGGGTGAGGCCACCCTCATGATCGCCGGTGGCGTGGAGAGCATGAGCCGCGCGCCCTTCGTCATGCCCAAGGCCGAGAGCGCCTTCTCCCGCGCCAGCGCGGTGTACGACACCACCATCGGCTGGCGCTTCGTCAACAAGCTGATGAAGGAGATGTACGGCGTCGACTCCATGCCGGAGACGGCGGAGAACGTGGCGACCGACTACAAGATCGAGCGCGAGGCGCAGGACCGCATGGCCCTGGCCTCGCAGCTGAAGGCCGTGGCCGCGCAAAAGTCCGGCTTCTTCGACGCCGAGATCACGCCCGTGACGATCCCGCAGAAGAAGGGCGAGGCCATCGTCGTCAGCAAGGACGAGCACCCGCGCGAGACCTCGCTGGAGGCGCTGGCCAAGCTCAAGGGCGTGGTGCGGCCGGATGGCACCGTGACGGCGGGCAACGCCAGTGGCGTGAACGACGGCTCCTGCGCGCTGCTGCTGGCCGATGAATCCACCGCCGCGCGCAACGGCCTGACGCCGCGAGCGCGCGTGGTCGGCCTGGCCACGGCCGGCGTGCCGCCGCGCGTGATGGGCATTGGGCCGGCACCGGCCACGCAGAAGGTGCTGGCGCTCACCGGGGTCAAGCTGGAGCAGATCGACGTGATCGAGCTCAACGAGGCCTTCGCCGCCCAGGGGCTGGCGGTGCTGCGCATGCTGGGACTGCGGGACGACGATCCGCGCGTCAACCCGAACGGCGGCGCCATCGCCCTGGGCCACCCGCTCGGCGCGTCGGGCGCCCGCCTGGCGACCACCGCCGTCAACCAGCTGCACCGCAGCGGCGGCCGGTACGCGCTGTGCACGATGTGCATCGGCGTGGGGCAGGGCATCGCGGTGATCCTCGAGCGGGTGTAGCTTCGTCACCCCTGTGCAGGCGGGGTGCCCAGGGCGCCCGTTATCCCCGCCTGCACGGGGATGACGACATCGGCACGAAAAACTGAATTCCGCACCTTTCCTTGCAATGCCGCCCGCCGCGCAAGACACTGCGCCGAAGTGACTGCAAGGAAATTGGCAATGGCGAACCGGATCGGATGGATCGGCCTCGGACGCATGGGCGAGGCGATGGTCAAGCGGCTGCTGCAGGCGGGCCACGGGGTCAGCGTCTGGAACCGCACGCGCAGCAAGGCCGAACCGCTGGCCGCATACGGCGCCGAGATTGTGGGCGGCAAGACCGATCTCGCGGGCTGCGAAGTCGTCTTCACCATGGTTTCCACCACCGACGACCTCAAGGACGTGCTGTTCGGCGAAGGGGGGCTCACCACCACCGCGAAGAAGCCGCAGGTGGTGGTGGACAGCTCCTCGATCTCGCAGGAAGGCTCCGCCGAAATCCGCGCGCGCCTCGAAGCGATGGGC
>JAJNBO010000117.1 GCA_021156245.1 Ramlibacter sp.
GGGGCCGAGGCCGGGCAGCACGCCGATCAGCGTGCCCAGCAGGCATCCCGCGAAGCAATAGGCCAGGTTCTGCAGGCTCAGGGCCGTCTCGAAACCCAGTGCCAGGTGCGAAATCAGTTCCATCTCGTCTTCCTCAGGCCAGGAACGCAGGCCACAGCGGCAGCTGCAGGCTGATGCCCTTGATGAATGCGCCCACGCTGAAGGCGATCAGGACCACCGCATTGGCAAACGCCCCCCGCCACGTGAATTCGTGGCTGGCCCGGCTGGAGACGAGCACCAGGACGAGCAGGGACAGCACCAGCCCGGCGGGCTTGAGCAGCACGCCGAACAGCACGACCGCGCCCAGGATCCAGGCCATGGCCCGCAGTTCGGGCCGCTTCATCGTTTCGGGCGCGGCGTTCGATCGGACACCGCCGGCGATGGTGGCCATGCCGACGGCGGCGAGCAGGACGCCCACCCAGAACGGGAACCAGCCCGGGCCCATGCGGGCGGCGTCGCCGAGCCTGTAGTTGAGCGCGCCGAGGCTGAAAGCGGCGCCGGCGACCACGTAGATCACGCCGGCGGCCACGTCCTTCTGGTTGCGGATGGCGAGTTTCATCGCACCTTGTCTCCTGTCTTTCGAATGACTGCTTTTATATCACGACGTGATGCAAATACCTCACGGCGTGACTCAATGGATGAGGATGGCCGCCGCGGTGTAAAGTTCCCGGAAGGACGCACATTGCGTGCGGCAAGAACCGGGAACGATGCAACCGAGGAAATTGAAGCCCCTGGACAAGAGCGGTCTGGAGCGGCAGTCGGAATTCCGCTACCAGCTGCGGCGGTTCCTGCGCTTCGGCGAGGAGGTGTCGCGGGCGGCTGGCGTCACGGCGGTGCAGTACCACCTGATGCTGCACACCCAGGCATTTGCGGGCCGCGACTGGGCCAGCGTCAGCGAGCTGGCCGAGCGGCTGCAGATCCAGCCGCATGGCGTCGTCGCGCTGGTCACGCGCTGCGAGGAGGCGGGACTCGTGCGCCGCCAGGGCAATGCCGAGGACGGGCGAATGGTCGAGGTGCACCTGACTGCCAAGGGCCGGCGCTGCGTCGCGCAGGTCGCGGCGCAGCATCGCGCCCAGCTGGGCGAACTCGCGGCGGTGATCGAGGCCGCGCGCGCCAGCGGCGGCTAGCGAACGACGATTCCGCGGTGTTGGCGGAGAACGCCAACGTTCTAATCCAAACGCATTCACCAGACGCCAAGGCGACAGCGCACACCGCTTCGTTCTACGGGGTTTCCCTCGAAGTGATGCGTCCGCGACTGCGGGGTCGCGCGGCGCGATTGACGGTGCACTGCGGCTTCCCTACATTCGGCCGCTTTGTTCAACACGCGGCACCGCCGCGCCGTGCACGCCCGCCTTCATGGACCTCTTTCTTCAGCAAGTGCTCAACGGGCTCACGCTCGGCGGGATCTACAGCCTGGTCGCACTCGGGCTGACGCTCGTGTACGGCATCCTGCACGTCCCCAACTTCGCCCACGGCGCCTTCTACATGGCCGGCGCCTTCGTGTCCTTCCACCTGATGAAGGCGTGGGGCCTGAATTACTGGCTGGCGATGCTCGGCTCCGCGCTGAGCGTGGCGGCGCTCGCCACGCTGGCCGAACGGATGGTCTTCCACCCGTTGCGCAACGCGTCGGGCCTGCACCCGATGATCGCTGCGATCGGCGTGCTGCTGTTCCTGGAAGCGGGCGCGCAGGCGCTGTGGGGCGCGGACTTCCAGCGCATGCAGACGCCGTACACGGGCATCGTCGAACTCGCCGGCGTGACCGCGCCCGTGCAGCGGCTGCTGATCATCGGTGCGGCCTTCAGCCTGGTGGTGGCGTTGCACCTGTTCCTCACGCGCACCGTGCTGGGCTCGACCATCATCGCGATGGCGCAGAACCGCGAAGGCGCGTCGCTCGTGGGGATCGACGCCAACAAGGTGTCGATGCTCACCTTCGCGATCTCCGGCGTGCTGGCCGCGGTGGCCGCCACGCTCTACTCGCCGATCAACCTGGTGTATCCGGCCATGGGCCACCTGGTGATCACCAAGGCCTTCGTCATCATCATCCTCGGTGGCATGGGCAGCGTGCCCGGCGCCATCGCCGGCGGGCTGATCATCGGCTTCGCCGAAAGCTTCGGCGCCTTCTACATCTCCACCGACTACAAGGACATCATCGCCTTCGTGCTGCTGGTGGCCATCCTGTCGGTCCGCCCGCAAGGCCTGTTCTCCCGGGGAGCGCACTGACATGCGCTACCTCACCGGCAAACCGGGCTGGCTGCTGCTGCTGGCGCTCGGCCTGGCCTTCCCCTTCCTCGCCAAGAACGACTATCACCTGACCGTGATGTCGACGGCGTACATCTTCGCCATCGCGACCGTCGGCCTGAACCTGATCACGGGCTACACCGGCCAGTTCAACCTGGCGCACAGCGGCTTCATGGCCGTGGGCGCCTACACGGTCGGCATCCTGACGGTGGACTACCAGGTGCCGTTCTGGATCGCCTTCGCGCTGTCCGGCGTGACGGCGACGGTGCTCGGGTTCTTCGTCGGCCTCGTGTCGCTGCGCCTCAAGGGCCACTACTTCTCGATCTTCACGCTGTGCGTGGGCTACATCATGTACCTCGTGATCGAGAAGTGGGAGAGCCTCACGCATGGCACCGTCGGCATCATCGGCATCCCCGCCCCGTCGGCCATCGGCCCCATCACCTTCGATTCGCCGCGGGCCCTGTACTACCTGGTGTTCTTCTTCCTCGCGCTCGGCATGTTCGTCATGCACCGCATCGTGAACTCGCTGCTGGGCCGCACCTTCGTCGCCATCCGCAACGGCGAGGCGCTGGCCGAGTCGCTGGGCATCCCGCTGATGCGCAACAAGCTGCTGGCCTTCATGCTGTCGGTGTTCTACGCCGGCCTGGCGGGCGGCTTGTACGCCGGCTTCGTCCGCTTCCTCGGCCCGGGACTCGCGGGCGTGGACCACAGCTTCGACATGACCATGTACATGCTGGTGGGCGGACTCGGCACGCTGCTCGGCCCGCTGCTCGGCGCACTGGCCGTGCCGTGGCTGACGCAGTACCTGCAATTCCTGCAGGAGTACCGCTTCGTCGTCTTCGGCCCGATCCTCGTGGCGCTGGTGATCTTCCTGCCGCACGGCATCGTCGGCACCTGGCTCGGTTGGCGCGCTCGGCGGGATGCGGCGAAGGCCGTGCCCGCGGCCCGCCCGCACGCCGACCCTCTCCGGCAAACGGGAGAGGGAGTGGAAGCCACTGGAGCCGGCCGTGCTTGAGATCCGCGACGTCACCAAGCGCTTCGGCGGGCTGACCGCCGTCCACGACGTCACCACCACCGTCGAGCGCGGCAAGGTCAACGCGATCATCGGCCCCAACGGCGCCGGCAAGACCACCTTCTTCAACCTGGTGAGCGGCACGATCGCGCCCACGACCGGCGCCATCGTCTACGAAGGCCGCGACATCACGGGCCTGCGCGCCGACCAGGTCGCGCTGCTCGGCATCTCGCGCACCTTCCAGGCGACGACGCTGTTCGACATGGCGACGGTGCTGGACAACCTGATCGTCGGCCACCGGCTGCGCACGCGCTCCGGCCTGGTGGACGTGCTGTTCAACTCGAAGCGGCTGCGCGAAGAGGAGCGCATCTGCCGCGAGAAGGCGGCAGCGTCGCTCGACTTCGTCGGCCTGTCGCACGTGGCGAACCGGCTGGCCGGGGACATTTCCCAGGAGGAGCGCAAGCGCGTGGCCTTCGCGCTCGCGCTGTCGACCGACCCCCAGCTGGTGCTGCTGGACGAACCCGCGGGCGGCGTGAACCCGGAGGAGACGGTGGGCCTGGCCGACCTGATCCGCAAGTTCGTGCGCCACGGCATCACGGTGTGCCTGATCGAACACAAGATGGACATGATCATGAGCCTGGCCGACAAGATCATGGTGCTGAACTACGGCGAGAAGATCGCCGAGGGCACGCCGGCCGAGATCCGCGCGAATCCCGCCGTGATCGACGCCTACCTCGGGAGCGAACATGCTGACGTTTGAGAACGTCTCCCAGCACTACGGCAGCTTCCGCGCGCTCAACGGCATCGGGCTGCAGGCCAAGGAGGGCGAACTGGTGGTGCTGCTCGGCGCCAACGGGGCGGGCAAGAGCACGATCTTCCTCACGGCCAGCGGCCTGCGCAAGGCCACGGGCGGCTCGATCCGCTTCCGCAACGAGGAGCTCGTGGGCATGAAGCCCTCGGACGTGGTGCAGCGCGGCGTGGTGCTCTGCCCCGAAGGCCGCAAGCTGTTCCCGCAGATGTCCGTGCTGAAGAACCTGATGCTCGGCGCCTACGTGCACCGCGGCGACAAGGCCGGCAACCAGAAGAAGCTGGACGAGGTCTTCAGCCTGTTCCCCATCCTCGCGGAGCGCCGCGAGCAGGCCGCCGGCTCGCTCTCCGGCGGGCAGCAGCAGATGGTGGCGATCGGCCGTTCGCTGATGGGCCGGCCGCAGGCGCTGCTGCTGGACGAACCGTCGCTCGGCCTCGCGCCCCTGGTGGTGAAGCAGGTGTTCGAGGTGATCCAGCGCATCAACAAGGCCGGCACCACGGTGCTGCTGGCCGAACAGAACGCCTATGCGGCGCTCAAGATCGCCGACCGCGCCTACGTCATCGAGGGCGGCCGCATCGTGATGGAGGGCGACCGCGACAGCCTGCTCGGCAACGACAAGGTGCGCAAGGCCTACATCGGCGCGTGAGCGTCCTCCCCGAATTTTCATCCGCAGTCACAACAAGGAGACATCCCATGACGTTCCCCCGCAGCCTCCATCGCATCGCAGCCGCGGCCACTTTCGGCCTCGCCGCGAGCGCGCCCGCCTTCGCCCAGGACGTGGTGAAGATCGGCTATTCCGGCCCGCTGTCCGGCGGCGCCGCCCTGTACGGCAAGAACGTGCTGGACGGCATGCAGATGGCCGTCAACGAGATCAACGCCGCCGGCCTCGAAGTGGGCGGCAAGAAGGTCAAGCTGGAGATCGTCGCGCTCGACGACAAGTACAACCCCAGCGAGACCGCCATCAACGCGCAGCGCCTGGTGCAGGAGCACAAGACCTCCGCGATCCTGACGCCGCACTCCGGCGGCACCTTCGCCCTGCAGACCAACAACGAAGCGCAGAAGTACCTGCTGCTGTCGTACACCAGCGTGCCGCAGGTCACCGCGCGCGGCAACAAGCTGACGCTGCGCATCCCGCCGGAGTTCACGACGTACATCCAGCCTTTCGTGAAGCACGCGATGTCCAAGTACGGCAAGAACCTGGCGATCGCCGCTGCCGACCACGACTACGCCAAGGCGTGGATGGCCGCTTTCAAGCCGGCGTGGGAGGCCGCGGGCGGCAAGATCGTGGCCGAGAACCCGATGTCCTATAACAAGTCGGCCGACTTCTACAGCGGCGTGAGCCGCGTGATGGCCGCCAAGCCGGACGTGATGTTCATCGGCGGCGCTTCGGAGCCGACCGCGCTGGTGGCCAAGCAGGCCCGCGAACTGGGCTTCAAGGGCGGCTTCGTCATCATCGACCAGGCCAAGATGGACGAGATGGCCAAGGTGATCGGCGGCTACGGACCGCTGGAAGGCTCCATCGGCGTGCTGCCCCTGGTCGACGACTCGGCCCCTGACTCCAGGGCCTTCGTGCAGCGTTTCCAGAAGGCCTATCCTGGCCGCACGCCGAGCTCGGAAGTGTCGCTGAACTACACCACCGTGCACGCCACTGCGCTGGCCATGAAGCTGGCCGGCACGACCACGGACGCCGCCGCGATCCGCGCGAACCTGGACAAGGCGATGAAGCAACTGCCGCCCGCCTCCAACCCGCACGGCCTCGATGGCGTCGACGAAAAGGGCGGCTCGCTCGCCGACACCCGCGTCGCCGTGATCGATGGCGGCAAGGTGAAGGAGCGCGCGCTGAGCTCGTTCAAGTAGGCACCGGTTCGCAGAACGTCCTTTCCTCCCGCAGGATGAAGCGCTGGCGCTGCGCCAGCGCGAAGTTCTCGCGGCCTTCGGGGTCGGCGCGCAGCCGCGCGCGATAGGCCTCGTAGGCCGCGAGGCTGTCGAACCCGATCAGCCCCCACGCGATGTCGTTGGTCCCCTCGCTTGGCAGGAAGTAGCCGAGCAGGTTGCCGCCACAGCGCGGAATGATGCGGCCCCAGTTTTCCGCATAGGCGCGAAACGCATCGCGCTGGAACGGGTCGATCTGGTAGCGGATGAAGCAGGTGATGGGCATGGCGGCTCCTGTTGCGATGAATGCGTCCATCGTGCCGGCGGTTTCGCGTGCGACGCTTCGTTCCCGGACGAAGCATGCGCGCAGGCGCTGGTGCACACTTGCCCGATGAACACCAACGCGCTCGCCCGCATCGCCTCGCTGGTGGGCGAGCCCGCCCGTGCGGCGATGCTGCTGGCGCTCATGGACGGCCGCTCGCTCACGGCGCGGGAGCTCGCGGACAGCGCCCGCATCACGCCGGCCACCGCCAGCCGGCACCTCGCGCTGCTGGTGGAGGCGGGCCTGCTGCGCGTGAACGCGCAGGGCCGCCACCGCTACCACCGGCTGGCCTCCGCGGAGGTCGCCGGCGTGCTCGAAGGCATCCTGCGTCTGGGCGTCGCCGCGGCCGCACCCCAGCGCGTCGCCACCGGGCCGCGCGACGCAACGATGCGGTTCGCGCGCACCTGCTACGACCATCTCGCCGGCCGCCTCGCCGTGGCGATCGTGGACCGGCTGGTCGAGCATCACGCACTGGTGATCGACGACGACACGGCGCAGCTCACTTCGCGCGCCGGCACTGCCTTCCGCGCCCTGGGCTTCGATGTCGACGGGCTCGCCCCCGATGCGGGCCGTCCGCCCTGCCGCCCCTGCCTGGACTGGGGCGAGCGGCGCATGCACCTCGCTGGCCGCGTCGGCGTGCTGCTTTGCGCGCACTGCGTCGATCGCGGCTGGCTGCTGCGCGCGCCCAAGTCCCGCGCGCTGCAGCTGTCTCCGACCGGCGCCGTGGCGTTCCGCGACTGGCTCGGCGTCGAGCGCTGGACCGCACTGGGCGCTGACGACAGCCTGCCACGCTTCTCCCGAACGGGGTAGACCCGGAGGTCCGCGCGTTCCGCACTTTGCCGGGTAAGCTCCGGGCAAGAAGAAGACAGGGGCTACGGGATGAAGCCAGGGAGCGAGCTCTCGAAGTTCAGCCGCATCGTGCTGGACCTGTATCGCGACGCGCAGGACTTGCCGGTGGACCGGTTCCAGGATGCTGCATTCGAGCGGCTGAAGCCCGCGCTCCCCTTCGACGCGGCCATCTGGGGCACGGCCACCATGACCCCGGCCG
>JAJNBO010000118.1 GCA_021156245.1 Ramlibacter sp.
ACAGCTTGCTGGTGAGCAAGCCGTCCGATTCGATGGTCAGGCGGGTGTAGTCGGGCGCTGGCCACAGGCGCACGGCGACCACGGTGGCGCCGCGCACGATCTGGTGCGCGCCCACGAGCAGCACCAGGCTGCCCGCCTGCAGGAGCCCGCGCCGCTTCACGAGAGCAGCTCCGAGCCAACCGGCGTGTTGGCTTGCAGGCGCACGTTGCGGCGATCGTCGCCGTCCCCCATGGCGATGTGGATGTCCAGGTCGGCAGGCGGCAGCAGCCCGGCGGCCTTCTCGGGCCATTCGGCAATCTTCAGTCCGGGGCCTGCGAAGATGTCGCGAAAGCCCGCGTCTTCCCATTCCTTGGGATCTTCGAAGCGGTAGAAGTCGAAGTGCCAGGCGTCCATGCCGTCCAGCTCGTACGGCTCCACCACCGCATACGTCGGGCTCTTGATGCGGCCCTGCACGCCCAGCGCGCGCAACAGGTGGCGCACCAGCGTGGTCTTGCCGGCGCCCAGGTCGCCGTGCAGGGCGATGAAGGCGTCGTGGATGGCAGGGTGCGCCGCCAGCCGGGCCGCGAACGCGCGGGTGCCGTCCTCACCCTCCCATACCAGGGGAGAAGAGGGCGTTCCTACAATGGGCGCGTGGCGTTCAACGGCAGTCAGAGCGAAGGTCCTTTGTTGGTTGGCCAGGTCCGCACCTGGGCCCGCGAGCTGGGATTTTCCCAAATCGGCGTCGCCGGCGTGGATCTTTCGAGCGCCGAACCGGGTTTGCTCGCATGGCTTGGTAACGGCTTTCACGGTTCCATGGCCTACATGGCGTCGCACGGCGTGCGACGCGCCCGCCCCGCGGAACTGGTGCCGGGCACCGCCAGCGTGATTACCGCACGCATGGATTACCTGTCCGCCACACCCGAAGGATGGCAGTCGATCGAGTTCCAACGCTTGCAGCGCCCTGAAGAAGGCATCGTTTCCCTCTACGCGCGAGGGCGGGACTATCACAAGGTGCTGCGTTCGCGCCTGCAAAAGCTGGCCGACCGCATCGCCGAAGCCGTGGGCCCTTTCGGCCATCGCGTCTTTACAGATTCGGCGCCGGTGCTGGAGGTGGAGCTCGCCGCGCGCAGCGGCCAGGGGTGGCGGGGACGCCACACCCTCGTGCTCAACCGCGAAGGCGGCTCCATGTTTTTCCTGGGTGAGATCTACGTGGACATCGCGTTGCCGCCCACCGAGGCGGTGGGAGACCACTGCGGCACCTGCAGCGCGTGCCTGGATGTCTGCCCGACGGGCGCGATCGTCGCGCCGTATCGGCTGGATGCACGCCGCTGCATTTCTTACCTGACGATCGAGCACCACGGGTCCATCCCCATCGAACTGCGTCCGCTCATGGGCAACCGCATCTACGGTTGCGACGACTGCCAGCTCGTTTGCCCCTGGAACAAGTTCGCCCAGCCGGCGCTGGTGCCGGACTTCGCCCCGCGGGACGCGTTGTTCGGCCAGCCGCTGGTGACGCTGTTCGCGTGGAGCGAAGAGGACTTCCTGCGCAACACCGAGGGCAGCCCGATCCGCCGCATCGGGCATGCGCGTTGGTTGCGGAATATCGCGGTGGCGATGGGGAATGCGTTGGCGAAGCGGGAGGATGCGGATATTCGGGCGGCCTTGCAGGCGCGCCTGGACCACCCGAATGCCGTCGTACGTGAGCACGTGCAGTGGGCATTGGCCTCCTGAGAGCGCTTCGCGCATCGCTGGGGTTCCTGGCGTCACCCCAGCCTACGAAGAGCGCGAGGTAGCCCGTAGGCTGGTGGTGAGTGCGAAGCCGAACCCCAGCGATCCGGCTACCGCAACACCCCCAACGCAAACGGCAGGCTGAGCACGCCCAGCACCGTCGACAGCGTCACCAGCCCCGCGACATACGCGCCGTTGTAGCCCATTCGGGATGCCAGCACGAAGCAGCTCGACGCCGTGGGCATGGCCGAGAAGGCGAGCAGCACCGTCGTCTGCGCCGCATCCAGCCGCAGCGCCCACGCCAGGCCGGCCGCCACCAGCGGCATCAGCAGGTGGCGGATCGTCAGCAAGCCCGTCGTCAGGGCCTTCTGCTGCGCGAGGTGGCCGAACTGCATGCCGGCCCCCGCCGCCATCAGGCCGAGGGGGATCGATGCATTGCCCACGCGGCTGACGCTGGGCGCCAGCCAATCGGGGATCTGGAAGCCCGAGAAATTGGCGACCAGGCCGAGGGCTGTGGCAATGATCAACGGGTTGCGTGCCAGCGCGCGGACAAAACCCGTGCGCGAATGGCGCGCCATCGGCCACACGGCCCCCACGTTGAACAGCGGCACGCACACGCCGATCAGCACCGCGATCAGCAGCAAGCCCTGTGCGCCCAGCAGCCGCTCGGACAGCGCCAGGGCGACGTAGGAGTTGAAGCGGAAGGCCACCTGCGCCGCACCCGCATGTTCGCGCGGCGCGATGTGTTGCCTCAGCCCCGGCAGCCACGGCAGCGCGTACGCCATGGCGATGCCGCTCACGCCGAGCAGCAGGCCGGCGGCCACCAGGCTGGAGGCGGCGCCCAGGTCCAGCGGGCTGCGCACGATCGACTGGAACAGCAGCACCGGGAAGAGGAAGAAGTACACCAGGCTCTCCACCTGCTCCCAAACGGTGCGTCCCAGCGCGGTGTAGCGACAGACGAGGTAACCACAAAGGATCAACCCGAAGTCGGGCAGGAGCAGCTGGACAAAATTCACGCGCAAGAGGATAGCCCACGCCCCGGGTCGCCCTGCCGTTCTGCACTAGGATGCTGGGTTTGCGTTTTCCATCGTTGAAGGAGTTTCCATGAAGAGACGTGTCTGGATCGCCGCCGCCACGGGCGCGCTGGCTGCCGTGGCTGCCCCCGCGTTCGCGCAGGGCTATCCGACCAAGGTGGTGAAGCTGCAGGTGCCGTTCGCGCCCGGCGGCACCACGGACATCATCGCCCGCGTCATCTCGGAGCCCCTGGGCAAGAACCTGGGCCAGAGCGTGATCGTGGAGAACAAGGCCGGCGGCGGCGGCGTGGTCGGCGCCAGCGAAACCATGCGCTCCGCGCCGGACGGCTACACGCTGGGCGTGGCGACGGTGTCCACCACCGCGGCCAACCCCGCGATCAACCCCAAGATCCCGTACAACCCCGTCACCGACTTCACCCCCATCATCAACATCGCGGCCACGCCCAACATCATCGCGGTGCACCCCAGCTTCCCCGCCAAGGACTACAAGGGCTTTGTGGCGGAGCTGAAGAAGAACCCGGGCAAGTACTCCTACTCCTCCTCCGGCACCGGCGGCATCGGCCACCTGCAGATGGAGCTGTTCAAGACGATGTCCGGCACCTTCGTGACGCACATCCCGTACCGCGGCGCCGGCCCGGCGCTGAACGACACCGTCGCCGGCCAGGTGCCGATGATCTTCGACAACCTGCCGTCCGCGCTGCCCTTCATCAAGGACGGCCGCCTGGTTCCCATCGTCGTCGCCGCGCCGCAGCGCCTGAAGGAACTGCCGAACGTCCCGACGTTCAAGGAAGTGGGCCTGGAGCCGGTGAACCGCATGGCGTACTACGGCATCCTGGGCCCCAAGGGCCTGCCGAAGGAAGTGGTCGACAAGGTGCATGCCGCCACGGCCAAGTCGCTGCAGGACCCGGCGGTGCGCAAGCGGATCGAGGACACCGGCTCCATCATCATCGGCAACACGCCCGACCAGTTCGCCGAGCAGATCAAGGCGGAGTACGGCGTGTACAAGAAGGTCGTGGAGTCGGCGAAGCTGAAGCTGGACTGATGTCCTGTCATTCCCGCGCAGGCGGGAATCCAGGGCTCCCGATTCCTGCAAGCCCTGGATCCCCGACTTCTCGGGGATGACAAAATCCGGCATGACCGCAGCCATCGACACCTTCATCGATGCCCTCTGGCTCGAAGAGGGGTTGTCGCGCAACACGCTCGCGGCGTACCGGCGGGACCTGGCGATGTACGCCAGGTGGCTGGAAGGGCGGGGGCTGCAGCTTCCCGCCACTTCCGAGGCCGATCTCCACGGCTACTTCGCCGCGCGGCACGCCGGCACCAAGCCGACCACGTCGAACCGCCGGCTCACCGTCTTCAAGCGTTATTTCCGCTGGGCGCTGCGCGAGCGGCTGATCGACGCCGATCCCACGCTGCGCCTGCAGTCGGCCAAGCAGCCGCTGCGCGTCCCCAAGACCCTGAGCGAAGCGCAAGTCGAAGCGTTGCTCGACGCGCCGGACGTCGGCACGCCGCTCGGATTGCGTGACCGCACGATGCTGGAGCTGATGTACGCCAGCGGGCTGCGCGTGAGCGAACTCGTGGGCCTGAAGACTTTTGCCGTCGGCATGAACGAAGGCGTCCTCCGAGTCATGGGCAAGGGCAGCAAGGAGAGGCTGGTGCCTTTCGGTCAGGTGGCCCGCGACTGGATCGTGCGCTACCTCGCGGAGTCGCGCGCGGCCATCCTGGGCGGCCAGCAGACCGAGGACCTGTTCGTCACCTCGCGCGGGCAGGGCATGACCCGGGCCATGTTCTGGGTGATCGTCAAGAAGCACGCCCATGCGGCCGGCATCACGGCACCGCTCTCGCCGCATACCTTGCGTCACGCTTTCGCCACGCACCTGCTCAATCATGGCGCGGACTTGCGGGCCGTGCAGATGCTGCTCGGGCACGCCGACATTTCGACCACTACCATCTACACGCACGTCGCGCGCGAGCGCCTGAAGGTGCTGCACTCGCAGCACCACCCGCGCGGCTAGTTTCACTCCCGGAAGAAAACACCATGAAGAAGATCCTGACCACGTTCGCGCTGTGCGCGGCCGCCACCCTGGCGACTGCGCAGGGTTATCCCACCAAGCCGATCAAGTTGATCGTCGGCTACCCGCCGGGCGGCGGCATCGACTTCGCCGCGCGCACCATCCAGCAGCCGCTCCAGGAAGCGCTCAAGCAGCAGATCATCATCGAGTACAAGCCGGGCGCAGGCGGCATGCTGGCCGCCGGCGAGCTGGCGCGTGCGGCGCCGGACGGCTACACGCTGCTCCTGGCCAACACGGGCCCGTTCGCCATCGCGCCGTACCTGCAAGCCAAACTGCCTTACGACCCCGTCAAGCAGTTCACGTACATCGGCCAGATCAGCGCCGGCAGCTACATCGCCGTCACGCGCCCCGACCATCCCGCGAAGGACCTGCGCGAATTCGTCACCTGGGCCAAGGCGAACGCCGGCAAGGTGAACTTCGCCTCCGGCGGCAATGGCACGTCCACGCACCTGAACGGCGAGCTGATGAACCAGGCCACCGGCCTGGACATGACGCACGTGCCGTACAAGGGCAGCGCCCCGGCGGTGCAGGACCTGATCGGCGGCCAGACGCAGATCCTCATCGACGCCGGCACGGTGCTGCTGCCGCAGGTGAAGGGCGGCAAGCTGAAGGCCCTGGCGGTCACCGGCCCGAAGCGGGACCCGCAACTGCCCGACGTGCCGACCGTGCGCGAGCTCGGCTTCGCTCCGATGGAAGCTGTCGGTTTCCAGGGTCTCGTCGGCCCGGCCGGCATGCCGAAGGAAGTGGTCGACAAGCTGTCCACCGAGCTGGCCAAGGTGCTGGCCAACCCTGAATTGAAGGCCAAGTTCGCCACTGCGGGCGCCGACGTGCACTCGCAGGGCCCGGCGGAATTCGCCGGCTTCGCGAAGGCCGAAAACGAAAAGTGGTCGCGGCTGATTCGCGAGCGCAAGCTGCAACTGGATTGACCGGAGTTCCCATGCATGTCTCCCGCCGCGCCGTCCTCGGCGCACTCGCCGCCGCCGCACTGCCCGTGCACGCGCAGGCCTGGCCCGCCAAGCCGGTGCGCCTGATCGTTCCCTATCCGCCCGGCGGCGTCAGCGACGTGGTCGCGCGCGCGCTCGGCGAGCAGCTCGCGCCGCTGTTCGGCCAACCCGTCATCGTGGAGAACAAGGCGGGCGCCAGCGCCACTATCGGAATGGACGCGCTCGCCAAGTCGGCGCCCGACGGCTACACGCTGGCGTTCTCGGCCATCAGCCCGCTGGTGCTCAGCCCGGCGATCGGCAAGGTGCCGTACGACGCCGAGCGTGACTTCACCCCGATCGCCAGCGCGATGATCTCGCCCGTGCTGGTGCTGGCCACGCCCGCCAACCCGGCCAAGGACTTCCGCGACGTGATGGGCCGCGCCAAGGACGCGCCCAACACCATCCGCTGGGCGACGTCGGGCCAGGCCTCGCTCGGACACCTGATGCTCGAGCAGCTGCAGGACAGCGCCAAGGTGCAGTTGGTCCACATCCCGTACAAGGGCGGCGGCCAGCAGATCACCGACGCGCTGAGCGGCCAGTTCGAGGTGCTCTCCGTCAACGCCGGGCCGTCCATCTCCGAACACATCAAGTCCGGCCGCCTGCGCGCGCTGGCCGTGGGCGCGCCGAAGCGGCTGGACAGCCTGCCCGGCGTGCCGACGCTGGCCGAGCTCGGCTATCCGCGCGCCAACCTGTCGTCCCATTTCGGCCTGTTCGCGCCGGCCAACCTGCCGACGCGGCTGCTGGACCGCCTGAACACGGACATCAACAACGCGCTCGCCACGCCGGCGGTGCGCAATCGCCTCGTGGCCAGCGAGAACGTTCCCACCGGTGGCAGCGCACGTGAATTCGCGCGGCAGATCGCGGCCGAGGCGGACAGCACGGTGCGCATCGTGAAGACGGTCGGCATCAAGGCGGAGTAGCGCGGGAACGCGGGCGCGCCCGGCGGCATCTGTGCCTGCATCCCCGTGACCACGGCCGCTCCGGCCGGGGGCGGGGTGTCAAGGAGAAGCAGATGTCGCCGTTCTTCCCCCGGCTGTTGCTGGTGCTTTCCGCTGCCGTCGGCCTGGCCGTGCACGCGCAGCAAGGACCCAGCGACCCCCAGATCGCCCAGATCGTCGTCACCGCGAACCAGGTCGACGTGGACGCGGGCAAGCTTGCCGTCGCGCGCGCCGCATCCAAGGACGTCAAGCAGTTCGCCCAGCAGATGATCACCGATCACACCGCCGTCAACCAGCAGGCGGTGGCGCTCGTGACCAAGCTGAAGGTGAAGCCCGAGCCCAGCGACACCAGCCGCAGCCTGCAAAAGGGGGGCGACGACAACCTCGCCAGGCTGAAGACGCTCAAGGGTGCGCAGTTCGACAAGGCCTATGTCGAGCAGGAGGTCGCCTATCACCAGGTGGTGCTGGATGCGATCGACAAGGTGCTGTTGCCATCGGCGAAGAACGCGGAGCTCAAGGCGCTGATCGTCAAGGTGCGGCCGGCGATCGCGGCGCACCTGGAACATGCCAGGCACCTGCAGGCGCAACTG